>JAQUWM010000086.1 GCA_028692885.1 Acetobacterium sp.
AATTGTTTTGCTGCGCATGCTGGCACTTTCATAGAGCTTATGACGATACATATCATCCTCAGCATTTTTAAGCACTTGCTGAATGTTCTCTTCTTTTATCGTTTTTGTTCGGCTGCCAAAAGCAATGGAAAGTTTTAGCCCTCTAATTTTTTCGCGGGTCGCTAACACCTCCAGCCTTTTGATAATCAGCGCCGCTGTTTCAGCATCAGTTTTAGTCAAAATAATAACAAATTCATCGCCGCCCAGTCTGGCAATCACATCATTTTCGCGGCACCCGCTTTTAATCACATTAGAAGCCTTCCGCAGGAGTTCATCCCCAACGGCATGCCCAAAAGAGTCATTAATCATTTTTAGACCATTGACATCGGCCATCACCAGGGTTAGTGGGTAGTTTTCTTCAGTATCCAGTTTGATCAAAACCTCTTCGTAAAATCGTCGGTTAAACAAGCCGGTCAGGTAATCATGGTAGCTCAGAAAGCGGATTTCCTCTTCTGTTTTTCTGATCCGGGTGATATCCTGAATCGTACCGAAATTGCCAATGTGCTTGTTATCCTCATCAAATTGGGGAATCATCCGCATATTGACAATCCGCTCTTCACCATCCTGCCTAATAATCCGAAAAATAAAATCTGCCGTGGATTTTTCCACCATTACTTTGTTGATATTTTCCAGAATGCGCGGGATCTCATCTGGCTGAGCAAATTGAAGAAACCGTTCTTTCGTATTTACTGCTTCAATGGAAGTAATCCCAAAAATATTCAGGACTTCCTCCGAACAGTTAATTTGATCATTTTTAAAATCAAACTCATAACTCCCTAAATGAGCCAGCTTCTGAGCTTCAACCAAGGCTTTTTCAGTTTTTTTGCGCGCTTCATTTTCTTTTTCCAGGGATTTTAAAAGCTTCAGAGTCCGGGCATGAGCCACTTTTAATGCCGCAGTCTGTTTTCTGACCCGGATATCAAGTCGCATTTTTTCATTACGTTTGTGAAGATTGGCCCGCCTGATCTTCTCCATCGCCCTGATTTGAGAAATCAGTTCCTGCTCATCAATCGGTTTCGACAAAAATCCTTCTCCGCCGCATTCCAGAGCCAGGATCCGATGTTCCCGATCACCTCGGGAGGCCGTCACAAAAACTACCGGGATATCGGCCAGATCAGCTCTCTCTTTTAATTTTCGACACACCTCAAAACCGTCCATCCCCGGCATGATAATATCCATAAAAATAATATCCGGATCTTCCCGCGCCGCCATTTCAAACCCGCTTTTGCCATCAACCGCCATCAAAACATGCGCTTCCGGAAAAGCATCCCGGATCAGGGCTTTTAAGACAATCACATTATCCCGGTTGTCATCAATCACTAAAATCTTTAATTGCCTCGTTTCCACAGGTCACCTCTTGATCATTTTTCCTTTATTGTCTTTTCTACAACTACTGACATTCCACCCGGTTTCGACCCTTTTCTTTGGCTCTGTTTCGAGCTCCATGAGCTCTGGAGATCAAGGTTGCCGGCAGCAAGTCTTTACGATAGGCTGATACCCCAAAACTAGCGGTTAGTTTCCCGACTGCTTTAAAATCAGTCGCTTCCACGATTGTTCTAATCTTTTCTGCCAACGTAAAGGCACCCTTTTCATCGGTATCCGGAAGAATAATCAGAAATTCCTCACCGCTCCATCGGCCGACAATATCAGTTACCCGGACATTTTCTTTAAGCATCGCTGCGATTGCCACGAGTAAGTCATCTCCGACCGGATTTCCATAAGCATCATTGATACTTCTTAATGAATCGACATCCACCAGAATAATTGCAAAAGGGGCGGCTGTACGTTCAGCTCGTTCCAGTTCACATTGCAGAAATTCATCGAGTTTTGGCCGATTAAAGACCTGGGTCAGCTTGTCCTTAATCGACAGCTGGGCAATTTCCTCTTGCAATCGCTTGATTTCGGTAATATCCCGGATCACACTTAAGATATGCGGTTCGCCTTCGATATTGATGGCCTGGGCTGAAACCAGACCCACAAACATGTCATTATTGGCATCATTGACCATGATTTCCATATTCTCGCTGACACCAGTTCGTTTCAACTCGGCAATTAACTGCTCTCTTTTATCCAATTCAAAATATAAATCGCGGATATTAGCTGATTCATCAATGATGCCCTTCCCTCTTGTCTGAATCAGTTTTAAAAAAGCGCGATTGTAAGCCAATAATTTCCCATCTTCCATGGTGGTAATAATGGTTGGATCAGGAAATAAGTCAAAAATCATTTCAAAATGCTTTTTACAGGCACTTCGAATTCCCCGCACGATCTCATCAAGCTCAATAAAATCGGGGTCCTTTCCGTATTTTTCCAAAACATCATTATCCGGCTTTTCTTCAGCAACAATGTTCTTCAGGTACTTTAGCAATTCTCTGATTTCAGCATTTAACATTATTTTCCCTACAACACTTTCTGATTGTTTATTGAAAATCTACTTCAATAACCCCATCCACTTCACTTGTATCAAATAATAACGTAGTAGTATGAGTCCAGCAGGTAGGTCTGTTCGTATTTGACGGTCATTTTCCACAAATTTTTCTTCACCTTCTTGATCGAAGCCTCGCCTTTCTCATATTGATCAAGCAATTTTAAAAAATACTTCTTTTCGCTGGGCAAGGCCATCGTTCTGAAATACCCCCATATATGTTGGGCAACATTAATCGAGTTTCCAATCGTCGTCTCTTTCGCAAATGACGACTCGACAAGATTATAAAACTCAATACTTGGGTAGCGATCCTTATTGTTAAGCAGCTTTCGAATTTCCAGATAATCCAAAGGTGACCTTTCCAGCACTGCATATTTATACTTGCTCCACTCATGTTCCAATCGCTTAATTTCTTTTTTTGCGGTTGTACAATTAATGCATTTAATGGCTGACAGATTTTTGTCTTTGACTTCCAGCATAATATCCAGATCGCTACTGTTCAATTCCTGACAGAAAGCCAAAAATTCGGTAATTCCGATTGTTTTAGAATGGGAACCTGCTTTTTTTTCCTGATTTTGTTGGGAATAATGAATCTTCTGCTGGCCATCCCGACTTTTCCAGGTGGTTTTACAGGCATCAATCCAATAACAGTCGGGCTGATTTTCGTCACTGGGATTGACCTTGTGATGAAGGTTGTCAAAAACCACTGGGATGTCCATGACTTTTCCAATGTCCAGAACATCACTGATGGTGTAGGATTTATCATCATTTTCAATGACAAGTCGTTTCTTAATGGTTTCATCCAAGCGTTCGTAATTTTTCGAAAATCGTTTAACCGCCTGTTTTTTATCATTATAAACCCCACCAATGTGGATGATAATCTTATTTTCTGGACTCAAGCCAAGGCTATCCATAATGCGGGCGTGATAATCCAGATCTGCGATAGCGTTTGTCACGATATTTTCGTCGACTGCGTTTAAAACCGTATACTGTCCGGGATGCATGGAAACCCGCATCCCGCTTTTAGCAATTTTCTTGCCGATCTTTTTTAACTGCTTTTCAAATACTTCCCACCAGATGATCCGGTTAACCGGATTTGATCCAAAAGGGATCAGCGATGAGCTGATTCTAAACAATTCAACCCGATTATCGATATTATAGTCAATCATATTTTCAAGCGAATTCAAATTATGTTTGATTAATTCAGTCAATTTTTGATCGGACGCATTTTTAATCAAGCACGTTTTCATTTCAGTATTCGGTACCCCTACCGTTAAACATGCATATCCTATCCTCATCGCAACCTCCTTTCCTCTACGCTTACATAATTTAATCGCTTATATTCGATTGTTGATCTAATTATCAGAGCTTAAAGAACAACCATAACAGTGATCAATCTCAATTCAAACCGCCGCATGAGGTTACCTCGATAAAATCGATTTGATCAAGATATTCCTCATTTTTTCATTATATCAGAAATGAATCCGAATATGAAGCAAATTGGACTTAAAATAGAATGATATCCTCGTTAATTTTCAACGCTGAAAGCACCCGTTTTGAGAATCTTTCAACTTACCGAACCATTGGCAACGGGTTTAATTATCGCTGCTTCTGTCGATTTTCAGGAATCATTCAAAACCCTTCGTCAAGAACCTTTTCAATAAATATACGTGTCACTTCTGGATCAAACTGTGTTCCGGCATTCTTGCTCAACTCACGGACTGCTTCTTTCTGACTCAATCCTTTACGGTAGGTGCGATCACAGGTCATTGCGTCATAGGCATCTGCCACCCCGATAATCCTTGCCTGAATCGATATTTCTTCTTTTTTTAGTTTTTGGGGATAGCCTTTCCCGTCCCAGTGTTCATGATGCTGATAGACATATTTGGACATTTCTGAAAATTCATTGGACGAGCTCAAAATTCGATAGCCAATTTCAGGATGTCGTTGAATTTCCTGCCATTCCTCAAAGTTCAGATGACCTTCTTTATTAAGTATTTTTTCATCAATTCCCATTTTCCCAATATCATGCATCAAACCGGCAGCCCCAATTTGATTGACTGTATCGTTACTGAGCTTCATTTTGACAGCAATGGCTTTACAGATCTCGCTGACGCGTTGGGAATGGAGCATTTCCCGGCTGCTCTTTTCATAGAGGGTATTCATAATTAGTTCAATCGTTTTGTTCTTGATGCTATTACTCTCGTAGAGCTTATGCCGGTACATATCATCTTCAGCCCGTTTGTAGATTTCCTGAATATCCTGCTCTTCCGTTTCCTTGATTTCATAGCCAAAAGAAATAGAGACCTCAAATGCCCCGATTTTTTCATTTGAGGTCTTTGCTTTCAGATCATTGATCACCTCAACAGCCTGAAAAATATCCGTCTGTGGCATAATCACGATAAATTCATCCCCGCCCAGCCGCGCAACAACGCTGTTCTCGGGAACAGTTTCACTAATCAATTGAGCTGCCTTTTTTAACAGCTCATCGCCCATGACATGACCAAAGGAGTCATTGATCAATTTTAGCCCATTCACATCGGCCATAATCAGAGTAATGGGTAAATTTTCAGGGATGTCCAACCGTCCCAGTTCTTCTTCATAAAACCGTCGATTATAAAGCCCGGTAAGATAATCATGATAACTTAAATAACCAATTTGTTGTTCGGCCTGTTTTCTCTTCGTGACATCGGAAATAATCACCGCAAATTGTTTGAATCTGGGCGAGTAGGCGACATTTTCGAAATATTTATTAACATCCTGATCATAATATTCAAAATAGATTGGTTGGCCAGTCATCGCTACCGCTCCGTATTTCCTTATCCAACTTTTATCCATCCCCGGGGCTATTTCAAGGGCTCGTTTTCCGATGATATCCTCGCGCTTCAGACCAACCAAACGTTCATAACTGGCATTGGCATCGAGATACCGGAAATCGACCGGGTTTCCGGATTGATCAAAGAGTACCTCATGGACTGCCAGACCCTGAGTCATTTGAGTAATTAATAATCGATGTCTTTCTTCACTTTCCTTTAAGGCTATTTCTACCTGATGACGATCGGTAAAATCCACCAGCATATAACTGACCATCTTTCGCTTAATGTCAAAATCATTTTTGTTGACATAAAACCAGCGAATCACTTCGTCGATCGCTATCTTTACTGCCCGATGTTTATGATCGCCACGATCAAGAGTCCTTAAGATTTCTGAAACGTCTTCTTTTCTTCCCACAAAAAAACGATTAGCGATCGGATTGGTGCAAATAATTTCACGATCGGCATTGATTAGAAAGGCCACCTCTCCAATATTCCAGAAAGTTTGTTTCCAACGGTTGATTTCCAGCTCAAACAGATCATTTTTAACTTCATTCAGCCCAATCATAGCTGAAATAAACAAAATCACCACTGGTGTGGGGTCAATATATTTGTCAAAACCCAATAGAATCATGAAAACCGCCAGCCATGATACCTGCAATGACAAAAGGACAAACCAATAGCTCTTTTTTAAACTCGGCGAATTTGATTTTTTGAGTGCTTCAATTAATGCAATCATGGCAAAGAATAAAAAAACGATATAATAAGCGAGAATCAGATAATAGCCGCTGTTTTTTGAGGTACTGGCGACGGAAAAACCGTTAACCGTTGTTAATTTGACCCAGTTAAAAGCCAAATGATGAATTGGATTGGTGATATAAACAATCCACAGAAGACTCGAGATGGCAACGAGTAAATATTTTATCCGGTCCCGAATTCGCCTTTTTACAAATCGAGCAATAAATAATATTCCAAATGTTGGAATAAACACAACCCCCAGATTTTCAAAATTGCGGGCCACAATCATCATTTCGATATTTTGAGAATTAAGCGATAGAAAATAGCCAAATGCATAAATTGCCGCAGAAAACATCAATGCCGAAAAATAATTAAACTGTCCATCAACTTTTTGTTTTAAAAGCTTGATCCCCGCAAAAATGTAACTGCTAGCAATGATTGGCAACGCAAATATGATTAAATTCAACAACACCTTTTCTAAATCCATACACTTCCTCATTCCAGAGCGTTGCCAATAAATTCTGTAACCTTACCGATTAGCCCACCCAAAACAGCTTTAATTAATTCATGGTTGAGGTGTCAAAACGCAATTCAAGCCATCAAGCATACATGATATTGATTTAAATCATACTTTCATTCGATATATTGTATGTTGAATCGACTAAAATTACTTTGGCACTCTAATCAATCATTGCTGAAAAATTATCATACCAGCCAAAGGTTAATTATATCTTTGTCTGGTAATGTACTTTCACTGCTATTTACACACTTTTCAGCTCTTTGAGTGTTCATCCAAATAGTTGATGTGTACGTGGGTGGCATCACAAAAGGGCTTGTTAATGGATTCCCCGCAGCGACATAAGACAAATCGATTTTGTCTTTCATACAGGCTGCCATCGACTGATTGCAGTGGAATGCCACCCTTAACAAAGATACCGCAGCTCACTCCCCGTTCCGGATCCTGTAAAATAACCAGCTCCGGTTCGTACTCCGGTTCGATCGCTGTTCCGTTCTTTTCGACGGCCACCAAACGTCCCGCCGGACATTCACTGGCCGCTTTAATCGCTTCTTCTTTGAGTCGGGGATCATCCGACTGATTAATCAGCTGCCATGCGGTTCCATCGTTGCGGTGACAAAATCGTGCAAAAGCACAACGATGGTCATCCCTCATATCGAGATCGACTCCGATCAGCATCTCTGCCCGTTCCTCGAAATCAGCCTTTGATGCCGTCTCATCGCCATGAAACTCGCATTCGGAATGGGCACCATCACAAAAAGGCGGATTTTTTGACTTACCACACCGACACAGGCTATAGGTTTTAGCCTGCGGAAGGCTTCGCCCTTCCGTATAAATATAATTCTTTCCCTGTGAAGTGATTATTTTCTCGGTCAGTTTAATATTCCCAGTGACCACATAGGGGCCGTCTTTTAAAATTTTAATTTTTCCAATTATTTCTTTTTCCATTGATAAATCTCCTTGTTTAAAATTAAATGTCCGGTTTTTCAAAAGAAATCCTCGCCTTGATCAAACCTTCCATTCCAGAATTTTATTCAAAAAAAATTGCAGTTCCTCGGTTTGGGGATGTTTGAATATCTGGGAACTGTCGCCACTTTCAATGATTTGTTTATTTGCTAAAAAAACAACCTGCTCGCAGGCGTTTTTTGCAAAACCCATCTCATGGGTTACAATAATAGTTTTCAACCCATCATTTTGAAGCTCCCCCAACATATTCAGTACTTCTGCCGTATATTCAGGATCGAGGGCTGAGGTTGGTTCATCCAGCAGCAGCAGCTTGGGCTTAACCGCTACCGCCCTGGCAATCGCGATTCGCTGCTGCTGACCGCCGGAAAGCTGAAACGGATACTTATTTTTTTCATCCGTTAATCCAAAACGCTCAAAGAGTTTACTGCTGATCTCCATCGCCTGGGTTTTATTTATCGCAAATGCGTGTACCAACGGCAACAGCATATTTTCCATCGCAGTGAGATGTTCAAACAGCCCCCGGGACTGAAAAACGAAGCCGATATTGCGGCGATAGCTGGGCAGATATTTTTTGCTGAATTCAATGCTCTCGCCATCAATTTTCAATGTTCCGGAATCGGGAGCCAAAAGTCCTCCGATAATCCTGAGCAAGGTCGATTTTCCACCACCGGATGGCCCAATCACGGCAATCGAATGAATATCAAAGGAACCACTTACATCCTTTAAGACCAGTTCTTCCTGAAAGGTTTTACTGATATTGATTAACTCGATATTCATGGTTATACCGCCTTTCCAATAAACCTGAAAGGATCGAAACACTAACGGTCAGAATAAAGTATAACACCCCGACAAAAAGATAGTTTTCAAACATTCTAAAATTATCGGCCGAAATTTCCTGAACGGTTTGGGTGAGTTCGATCACTGCAATCACCGACAACAAGGAAGAATCCTTGATAATTGAAGCAAATTGACCAGCTAGAGCCGGAAGAATCCGGGCCATTAAGATCGGAACGGTAACCAGCTGCAGGGTTTTAGTCCGGGTCAGGCCAATCGACTTGGCCACCTCATATTGTTGACGGTCAATGCTCGCCAACCCACCTCGGATGATTTCCGAGATATAGGCTCCTTCAAAGATCGATAAGATCAGCACACCGGCGATATAACGGTTATTGACGCCCCAGGCCATGCCAATGATGTAATAGAAAAAATAAATCTGTACTAACAACGGTGTGCCCCGAATAATCTGAACATAAGCGCGGCAAAAATAACTGATGACTAAGATCCTTGAATTTTGACCAATCGCCGTGAGTGAGCCGATGATCAGACTGACCATCAAACTGGCCACCGAAATAATCACCGTCATCAAAAAGCCTTCCCAGAGTCTTTGCCGATATTGGTAAAGGGTTGTGAAATCCAACTCAAGTCCAACCGAACTCACCGAAAACCAGAGAAATCCAATCAGGACAACGGCGACAAAAATAGCACTGGCCGCCTTATTTGCTAACGAAGGTTCTTTACTCCCTGTCTCTTTCATCAATCACCTTAATCAAAAAACCAGGGAAAGCCCAAGGCATCAAAGGTTTGTTTTTCTTCTTTCAGGTATTTGTCGGTTAATTCCGCAAAGCCATCCTGGGCTTTGAAGGTTGCGACAAAACTGTCCAACTCTGTCAAGAGCTCTTCATTTCCCTTATTTACGGCCATTCCCCAGCTTTCACTGTCCTGGAAAGGAATCAGGACGGCTTTGGTGGTATCCGGATTAGCCTGATTTTGTCGATAAATTGTCAACTGATCATAAATAAAAGCATCCGCTTTTCCCTGGGTTACCTCGGTCACACAGGCGTTTTCGGAGGATAGCGCATTAACCGTGGCATTGCTTAAATTTTTTGTGGCATAGATGTTTCCGGTGGTTCCCTTTTTGACAGCGATTATTTTACCCGGCTGATTCAGATCTTCTGCCTGATTAATGCTGGCATTATTATTCACCAGCAACCCGAGATAGGAATGCGCATAGGGGATCGAAAAATCCACTACTTCTTTTCGCTCATCGGTAATGGTCATCGATGAAATCACCACATCCACCTTACCGGTCTGGAGTGATGGAATCAGACCATCCCAATTGGTATTTTCAATCTGAACCGGTCGACCCAGGTATTCGCCCAGAGCCTCGGCCAAATCAACACTGACCCCGCTGGGATTTCCCTGATCATCTTTTGTTTCAAAGGGAGGGTAAGCAAGCTCCATCCCGACAATCAGCGGTTTTTCCGCATTGGCCTGATCCTTGTTGCTGGTACTACATCCCATTAACAAAAACCCGGCCATCACCAGTACTATTATTA
>JAQUWM010000087.1 GCA_028692885.1 Acetobacterium sp.
GGATCGTGACTGTTTGGACTATCAAATTAATTGAAAGCGCCAAAAACGTCCGCAAAAACGGGTGCTTTCTGGCAAATTCTTCCGCTGGTGTTTCGTCCTTTAGAACGACTATTCTTTTTTCGCTCATAGTTGACTCCTTTCGATTTCCGGGCATTAAAAAACCACCTAACTTTTTACAGTTGGTGGTTCTTCGTTCTGTTTTTTATCTTTGATTCCGTGTGCTTTTCTAAAGCGTTCCTGCTCTTCTTCTTTGGTCTTAGTGTAATCCGGGGTGTCGTCAATGATATCAAGGCCTATTATTTCACCGTCCATTTATACCACCTTCCTTTCGTATTTCCATTTAAACAGCTTAGCAACATCTTCAACTGCTAAACTACTGTGTTCCTTCCAAGCTGCGGCGCTTGTGAGTTTTCCGCTTGTCACCTTATCTTGGTAATAATTGTGGTAAGACGATAGTGCTTGATCGTATTCGCTTTTTAAGTCCTGCTTATCGACATGGTTGCCGTCAAGATCAAGAGTGTATTTCGTGCCGTCATGGCCGATAACGCCCATTTCTTTTATGGATTTAAACTGATTGGCTACCTCGATATCATCAAGAGAAAAACTAGAACTGCCGGGATGGTTGTGAACTAAATCAAGGCTTCTTTCATCCGCTGAATTTAAAAGATCAATCAATGGCTGGTCAAACACTACTCGTGATTTTTCGCCGTCAAGTTGATATAGCAAGGCGCCGTCCTGATCGGTTAAGAACGAGCTTTCTTTACCGCTGTTCAATCCGTTTGATAATGCGGTTGCGTAAATATCCGTCGCTTGTTTGATTATACCACCTTTCAAGACATCTAAACCATCTTTTGAACCGCCATTTACAAAACTTTTTTCCCAGTCGGGATATTTCATATTGGCCGGCACGTGATAAGTCTTTCCAGTATCTGGATCTCTGGCGGCCCGTTTGGTGTTTAGTTCAAATTCATCGTTAAAAAACGGCGCCGATGTGGTCCTACATTTGCAGTGAAACGGACTAGCTGTTATACCCGGCTTACGGTCTTTCATATCAAACACTTTACCATCCATCGATCTACAGGTTGGACTTGTCTTAGAATCTAAAGTCGCTATGATCTCATACTGCTTGACACCCAGATTGTTAAAACAATCGGTCTGCGATGCTGAACTGAAAAAAGCCGACTCAGTGATCACCAGATTCTTCGCCTGCGATTTTGAGACATTAAACCGGTCGGCCAATAACTTCGCCGTTTTATCATATCCATCGCCCCTGATCGTCGCCTGAGTGAGGATAGAGGGCATCTCTGCCATGAGTTTATTCTTGTCACGCCAGATCCTCGAAGAAAAGTTTTGACCGTCCGGGGCCCATGGTTTTGCTATCAGTTTGGCAATCTTATTTTCATCCAGCTTCATGACGTCAAAACCAACGCCGAAACCTTTCTGAAACTCAAACATCGTTTTGTAATACCCGGCTTTATACTGGTTAGAGATAAACCGGTCAAAGGTATCAAGCTCATAGCCGTACATGACTTCTATCTGCTGCTGCATCTGTAATTGTATGGCTTCCAGTCTGGTCACATGAAATTTAACTGACGCCCGTTCCAGCTCCTTTGCCCATTGGTCAGAGTAGTTAAGTGTTTTACCCTTCTTGATATAGTCATCAACGGACATTTTAAAAGCGCTCAATTCGCCCTTGGCCAAAACCTGTTTCGCTTCTTCATAGGAGATGTTCTCGTTCTTAGCAAACCGGGTATACCAGGCGGCCAGTTCCTTATCTACATTGCGGGCTGCTCTGCTGAATTCATCTTCCAGGGTAGAATAGTAATCCAGGGCTTTTTGATTTTGAGCTTCTTCCAACAGGGTAAACCGGTTCTTCCAGTAATCAGCCTGTTTCATCGTCGTCGCTCCTTCCAATAAAATATATCGATGGCGACACTACACCTAATAATTTTTTTAGCTTTTTAATTATCCATTTCATCGTCATTCACCGGGTCGCTTTGCGGCTCCAACGGAAAGGGGCCATAAGAATCGATTGCGTCCTTCTTTTCCTTTGCCAATTTCTTTAACTCATCGTCCACATTCTCAACAAAGGGATGATTCTTCAGGATCGTTTCAGTGCTGACAATACCCATGGAATTCTTACATTGGTCAATCTTTTCGCCGGTGTTAACCAACGTTGACCGGTTAAAGGTTACTGTGAATTCCTGTTGGGTAAAATCACCTCTCCCCGTGTTGATTAAATGCTGATCGATAAAATAAGCCATTTCGTCAAAGGCTGCCTGAATCTCTGTTTCCATGTCGTTGGCATCCAAGTCAATGTCATTGTACATCGACTGGATGTTCATCTGATTGGGCGTACCAGATAACCGGTCATCTTTGGCGTCGTAGCTTTTGGTATTCTCGATCAGCGCGTCCTTAAAGATTTTCAGGATCGTTTGATAATTATCGGCAGAGAATTCTAGTGTCAGTGTGCTGACACCGCCTTTGCCCTCGCTATCTGATTGCACTTTAACAGCGCCGTATTGGTTAAGTTTCGCTCTGAATTCGCCCAGGTCCTCACCGTCGTAATTCTCAAGAACAATAATCGTGTTCCTGGCGTCCTCCTGCATCCGGTTTTGAAAATCAGAAATCATGAGGTTGATCCCATCCTGCAAAAACTTTACTTTCTTGATCAGTGGGATCTCATTGTTATTGTATTTAAAACAAACCAGAGGAATTTTTAACCAGTTGTAATCTTGAATTGTTTCAGATCCGGTACCGGGATCTGTTTTTCTGACTTGGAAATAATTCAGATGGGGTGGATCGTCAGGTTTTAATTGGCCAAAATCAAAATAATAACGGTCAATACCATTCTGTGTGTAAACTTCAACCTTTTCAACAATTTCTACTATTTCGTTTTCTTTATAGACCTCAACCTCATACAACCGAACCGCCATTTCAAGTTCCTGGTGTTCACTGTCTTTCCAGAATGGTTTTAGTTCATAGGACTCGATGCGCTTGAACGCCATTTCACCGGCATCATCGATGTAAATGTAAACCCAGCCGGTTCCTTGGTTTAGTGAATCGGTGAGGATATTCTTAAAAGTTCGCTTGAATTTCTTGTCAAAATAATACTGCAGGTGTTTGGCGTAAGCACCATCGTCACTGACAATGGTAAAGGGTTTGCCGACTAAATAATTAACCTTTTGAGTGACTGCTTTAGCATATTGATTGTCAATAACCCGGTTGTTTGGCAGATTATCGAGTTCAATGAGTCGTCCGCCTTCACCAATGGCCATTCGCTTTCGCTTTAAGATGTCGTGGTCGTTGTTGAAATAACGCTCACCGGCGACTTGCCAACCCCTGGTGGTCAGTTTGTCCTCGGACTCAAGCTTTTTCCAGCGCATTATTTCCAGTTCCAGGAATCGTTTATCACTGATTATTCTTTTGGCCCCTTCAGTTACCAGAGCGTTTATCTTAGATGTTTCACTTAATATCAAATTACCGCCTCCTTTCCACGTAAAAAAAATAACACCGTGATGGTGTTTAATCGAAGCTAAATAAAGATTTTTTTCCTATCTTCTCAGCAACGCCTGTGATTGCATCCTGGGCATCGTCATGTTTGTTTTTACCTTCTCGCTGATATTTGATCATTGAATCGTAAAAATCGGGCCAGCGGTTATGCCAGTCCTCGGGATAATAAACGTGTTCCATTACCCAGGTCGAATTGGTGAGGATCCGGGCAATCTTATTTTTCGATTGATGAAACCATTGAATTTTGGTTTTGTTGCTCTTAAGTAGTCGCTCAACATTTCGGGCAAAGCCGCGGCCACCATTGTTTGACTCAATGTTCGCAACATTAACATTATCTTTTTCCAGCATCATTGCTGTTTTTGGCTCGGTTATTTCCATGGGGTCCTTAGTGTACAGAACGTCAAGGATATAAGCCTCGTTGGCGAACGTTACGCCATAATTGATAGAGCATAAATAGTCATCGCCAGTGTCAGCGGTATCAGTGTAGTTTTTGATTGCCTTAAAGTCAGGCAGCTCACCTGAATAGGTTTTGAATTTACTGTACAATCGACCCTTAAGATCAATCGGTTCCTGTTGGTAATTTGCTGAAGCAATGTCAGCGCCCATGGCCGAAACCTTGGTCATATATGATTTATAACTCAGTATCTCAGGGCAGAGCATTTCGCCAGTCTCTTTATTCAATGCCTGCATTCTGACATATCGGTGTTTTTTGCCTTCTTTGACACACCAGTCCAATATCTTACCGGCCAAATCGTTGCTGTGCCAGCGTGTCATGATAACGATGATCTTTCCACCTTCTTCAAGTCGGGACAACATGGTATCTGTGAACCATGACCAGTGCTTTTCTAAAACATCGGCGTTGTTTGCTTCAAGGGCCGATTTGATAAGGTCATCGATTATCATAACGTTACAGCCGAACCCAGTTGCTGTACCTGTTGGACTGGTAGCCAGGTAATTGTTGTAGCCACCTTCCAGACTCCACAGGTTCATTGCGCCATCGCCCCGTTTTATGATCACCCCGGGGAAGATATCCGAAAAAACAGGCTTTGACAGGTCTGCCTTTTCTTCTTGGATCGTGTTTCTCACATTTTTCGAGAACATTGTGGACAGGGTCTCATTGTAGGACCCGGTCATGATCTTTCGCGTTTTGTCTTTGCCCAATAACCACTCAACCAGGTTCCCGCCGGTTCGGCTTTTACCATGGCGTGGCGGCTCTGCAATAACAATAACTTCTTCATCTGATTCAATAAAATCTTGCAACTCATTGCAGAGGTCTTTAAGATAAACCCGGTCTTTTTTATAGAATCCCGGGGCTTTTGTCCGACAATAAAAATAGAACTCACGCCTTGCAAGCTCTAACTTTGCCTGTAAAGCGATTTGTTCTTTATCCATCATCTTCCCCCGCCAATTTCAACAGTTGTTCTTTTGTGAGTTCCGCAAAAGGATTATTAAGGGCAACGCCGCCGGAATGCTCGACTTTATCTGTAAACATACCTAAGTGACGCCCGATTAACTCAAGGGCTTTTAATTTGTCGTGTAACTTAACTTCAATCCCCATTTGGGTTTCTTTAATGCCAGCGATAGCAGCCTTTTGATCGGGGGATAGATTATCTGTCGATTCAATAAATACTCGGCCATTTTGAATTTTGACAAAGCCGGTTGCATCAAGAAAGCCAATTTTACTTAATTCTTTCAACACTCGGTCTTGGGTGATCTCTGTCCGCTTCTCTCGTTCTTTCAGTTTCTCGCTAAGGTAAATTTGAATCTGAGGTTTTATGAGGTTGTCAGATCCTGTTCTATATGCAGTTTTATTTGAGTATCCCGCCCTTATGGCCGCTTGGGTGGCATTCAGGTCTATTAGATACTCGTCACAAAATCTCTTTTGTTTTTCAGTTAATTTGGCCATCCTGCCACCTCCTATTACTTTTTATCAGGTTTCTTGTCCAAGATCTCATAATCCCACCCCCACCCCGTCTGGCAATGGGTACAAACATCTTTAAACTTCTGACCCGGAACTTTTACCACAATAAACCCGGCTTCTTCGTAATCATCGGCGCATTTATGGCACAGCGTTTCAATGTGTGGCTTATCCATCGCTAATATTCTTGCCGGTATAATAAACACACCCGGTTTGTTCCACCGGTCGTTTTAGTGCTTTGATGTCCAGGCAGTGACCGTTGTGATTATATCCACACTCAGCCACCTCACACCGGGTACAGGTTCCATGGCAGCCCCAACGGTTCAGGCAGAACTCGCAGTTTTTGTCATTCATAGCCATTGCGTCACCCAAAAATATATCATCATGCATATCTGGAATTTGACGTAAAACCAGAGAAAATCACCGACCGCTTTGATTATTGCAAATGTCACAGGCCTTTCTCGGATTAATCTTTGTTCCCAGTTTTCATTCACTCCAATTTATTCAACTCCTTATTAATCAAATAAAAAAGGCGCCATCTCTGACGCCTCGAAAGGTATGTTGGTTAATTAATTAAAGCAGAGTATCGCCTCAGCTCTATTAGTACAGCTTAACTATATCACAGATATTTAGTGCAATTCAATGCACTCATCGAATTCAATCTGATTCAATCCGTCGGCGTGAAGGTAATGGACTTGCCGCCATGAGTAATTTACTCGACAGCATATATCCTCCCACCGCAGATTATCAATATACCGCAGTCGCATAATCCGCTCAACCGTCCAATCATCAATCGTGCTGATCAGATACTCGACCTCACGCTTGGTGTCGGATAGCGTGCGCGCCTCACATTCTAATTCATGGATCATGTCAAGATAGATATCAATTACCCCCGACTTATCCGACGTTCCCGATCCTTTAGGCATATCGGATAGTGTTGGCGTTACCTTTAGCGCTTTGGCTTTTAGGACTTCTATTTCTTCGATTAGGTCGCTGATCTTTTCACCGGCGTGAATGTAGGCTTTGAGTTTTTTCTTTTTGTCGTCGTTGGTCATTCAGTCACCTAATTAGGGAACATTGAGAAAACAACATAAACCACCGCGATTGCATAGGCATACCAATTGTTTTTCAGATTGTCCGAACCCTTATTGATTGCGTTGTAACCCAGTAGACCAATAACAAGAGCATTGACAACCGCACTTAATAAAAATATTTCCATCATTTCTCATCCTCCAATATCTGAATCAATTCAGTGTGCTGCGCTTTAATTCTTTCAGTATCTGAATCATCGTATCTATTATCAATAAACATCCTATGCAAATGCATACCTAATGCCACATAAACCCGTCGCAAAACATCAATCGATACATCTGGCTCTGACGATTGAAGAATTGGCTCATTGGTAATCGTATCGGTTTCGTCGTCATATAAAAACGCTATGGTCATTTTTCCAAATGTTTTCATTCAATTTCTCCCTTCAATTGCTCATAGCAGAATCCATACGGACACACCCCGTCAGGTTCCCCACCATTCACATCGACCTGTAATCTCTGGTGCATTCTAAAAACCGCACAGTCCACGAAATCAGCCCGTTTACACCCGTCACAATGTTCTGATACCAACATCTCCAAAAGGTCGCATAAATCGTCAAGATCGACGTATTCACGCTCATTCAGTTTATTGAATTTTGGGGACAGCATCACGCGATTATCTTTCAGGTCGTGCTTCACTCGGTTCTCCACCTCAGGCATTCGTGAGAATATGGATTTAATCAGCTTGGTCAGGTATGTGATCACATATTTCATTGCCGTTTTTTCTGGTTTGCCCAAGGTATCGTTTTGGTCGAACTCCATCAACATCGCCAACATCGCCGCCATGAATGATACTTGATTCTTTTGGGATGAGTTTAGATAGGGTTTCATTCTTTCACCTCGATCAACGGGCACCAGACTGGTTTTATTTCAATATCATCAATTTCCTGCAACGTCACAGAAGCGTAACAAGTTGCGTTGTTACTAATATGTAGTAAAAATCTGCAATCTTCGCAATTTTCCGGCATTTCCATATCAACCTTAATCATTTTCCGCCCTCCATCTCAATCAAAAACGCAACATTGCAGGCTACATGCCAGATGTGCGGCAATCCACTTTCTGGGTCGCTAACCTCGCCTTCCAAGTAGGCCAGCCAATGCCGGTATAAAGCGTCCCGGTATCGTTGCGGCTCGACAGATAACCAATTGTCCGGGCTTGAATATTTTTTACATCCATATTCACGAATTTCAGTTACCGCATTAATTAAACTTACCGGTACGAGTGTTGGTCGTGGTTTCCCGGTGTCGTGTTTGGCTGAATCAATCATTCACCACCACTCCAATCTTTTCGCCAATCCGTTTGGACGCCATTCCGATTACCGCTAATTCTTTCGCTATTCCCATTTCGTAATTACTAAACATTAACATGATATCATCTTCAAACGCCTCGTAATGATGGCTAATAATCTCGCCGTCTCGATCGTCCCATTGATATTTAACCGCTTCTTTTAGTAATTTCTGTAAATTACAACGCTCGCAGATACCCATTTTTACTTTATTGTTCAGGGGATATTCGTATATCCCCATCAACAGTTCGTTTTTAGTCATTATTTATCCCCGTCCTTCCAAACATCCCAACCAAATCCAACCCATACCGCAGCGGCGATGATTGCCAGTATTACCACTTGCACGTCCATATTCATCTCGCCACCAAACTTTCCACCTCAAACTTTTCACATCTGCAGTAATGGGTCATTTCATCGCATGTGTCACCGCCGGTACATCGCCTGTTTTTATCAATGTAGTCACAAAATTCCGGTTCATCGCAATCTTCATCCGGAACGCACGCCGGATAAAAATGTTTGCACGCATAACACTTTACATCCATCCACCACTCTTGAATCCATTCATCACAATATCCCTCTGATCGATCATAATGGTCAGAATTACAAAACTCATCGATCACCGGCTGGCATTTTTCGCATTCCTTTACGTAAAATATATCTCCAAATTCGTTACCAGCTTTATCGTGATACTTTTCACACTTCTTGATGATCGCCCCACACAATCCGCATTTATGCTCTTTCCGGGCCGTCCGCACTGTGTCTCTATAAAAACTCATCTAACCACCATCCTTTGCCCTTTCTGCAATCCCAACAGATACTCCCGCTGTCGCTCCCCGTAAGATTTTCCACTCATAAACTCGGGGATTGACTGCGCTGGCTTTGCCGGTTCATACTTTTTCGGTCGTGATCGCCACTCACTATGAGGTTTTACGACGCGTTCGCCTGCAGCGACTTTTTCAAAATATGCCTTTCGCGTCGCCGCTTGGTGTTTTTTCTTGCAGTCGGTGTTTTCGCAGGTTTTCTGTAATGTACTGCGAGGAATGTATTTAGTGCCGCAACATTCACAGACTGAATATTCCACATATTCCAGATAATCCGGACCCAGAGCATTATAAATTTTTTCCGCTGTCGCTGGCGTGTATTTATTTTTCAGTTTTATCAATGTGACTGGTGTCGGTCCAATCCCCAGCAGTTTCGCCGTTGTGATTACAGGTAGATCATTTTCCGTCATGTATTTAACCAATCGTTCTTGTAGCGTCATTGTCTTGGCTCTCCGCAGGTCATAGTTCCCTCGGGGCAATTGCCGCCCACGCATGGCGCACCCGCATTTTTGAACAATATCGGTGCTATTTTTAAGCATTGTCTCAGCATCTCGTCAGCAACGGACCGGATTTCCCATTGTGCCCGATTGCAACAGCGTTTTTTGAAAAAATGTAGTAGTATGCGAATGTTCATAGTTGTAACAATTGAGGTGGTGCAGGCATTCGGCAGTAAATAGCGGGCATCTTCTTGAGCCTGCTCTTTTGTTCTGCCTAATGCCATTAAGTTTCGCACGAAAACGCCATAGCAGTCTTCCAGATAAATCATCGAACTTTCATAATCTCTTGTTAATACGTCATTTTTTGCAATCTCTGGTGGGATCACATAATCAAATCCACCCTCACTCACATACCGCTGACTTTTCTGGCTATAACTCGCAATCCGATGTCTAACCAACTGATGAGAACATGCCCGGCTTATCCCCTCAATCCCAAATGTGAACGAAGCATGCTCTAAAGGGCTTTCGTGTCCCATATCAATCAATTTCCCTAAAAACATTTCGGCATTAGTGGTTGTTAGCCCCTCGGTAATTTCGTCAATTCCGCAATCTGAATAACATAACTTCGCAGCTGCCGCAAC
>JAQUWM010000088.1 GCA_028692885.1 Acetobacterium sp.
TGATCATCAGCAATCTTTTGCTTAAGGGCTTCGATCTGATCGGAATCGTTTGCAAGAATCAGATCGCGAAGGTTCACCCGCATTAGTTGAAAGGCGGTTGATATTTGGCCCACCTGGGAAATAGGTACCGTCATGTTTTCATAAAGCTCCTGATCGGATTGTTGCAGCGACCAGGTGTTCAGGATGCCGATGAAGCCAACAACACCGACTAGTAGTGCAATAAGAATGAAAGATGTTAGCAGTTTTGTTTTAATGTTTAAATTTTTTAACCAATTCAAGTTATCTTCCTCCGGTTTTTAATCTGGGGGTACATAGTATAGGGGACGGAATCCTTACTCACAGCTATGATGCTAAAAAAATGATTTATTGAAGATGGAATCATTTATCATGGGAATAAATCTATTTAAAAGCTGAGATTCGACTCATTTTAATTAGGGTTATATTTTTTTACCACCACCTTGTAGTTTGAATAATGAATCATATTTATTCATCTAAATTCATTTAAATTTTAGTTTATTATAAGGGATAATGTTGTAAAAAAAAACAAAAAAATGAAAAACATCAGAATGTTTTTCTAAAAAAAATAATAAAAATTGTAAATAGATCATATTTAACTATTTTTGTCAAAAAAATAGTATTGTTATAACGGATAAATCGTGTCGCTGTTGGGTAGTTCAATGTGTATATATATGCGTCGATAAAAAACTGAAGACAATCATTATTGATTGTCTTCAGTAAGGTTGGTTCAGAACATTAATACTTATCGTTGTCCATATCATCCAGCGAAATCCATGGTTCGGGTTCAGGCTGAGAAACTGGGGCAACGGGCAGATCGGAGACCGGATCTTTGCGTTGCAGTGCTTTTTTTGATTCGCTGCTACTTCTTTGATCCTTGAGCTTGAATGTACTCATCATATGTTTAAGAACTTCAGCCTGACTGGAAAGCTCCTCGCTTGATGCGGCACTTTCTTCGGCGGTGGCAGAGTTGGTTTGAACAACATTAGAAACCTCTTCAATTCCTTTAGTAATCTGAGCGATTTCCGAGGCCTGATCACTCGATGCCCGGGCAATGTTGCCGACCAGATCGGTTACTTTTTCAATTTCGGAAAGGATTTCAACCAGACTGGCAGCAGTTTCATCCGCAATTTTGGTGCCGATCGCTACCTTGTCGATTGAGCCTTCGATCAGACCAGTGGTTTCCTTGGCGGCTTCGGCACTGCGGGCTGCCAGAGTACGGACTTCTTCAGCAACAACGGCGAAGCCTTTGCCATGCTGTCCGGCCCGGGCCGCCTCGACGGCAGCGTTAAGTGCCAGAATATTAGTCTGGAAAGCGATATCGTCAATCACCTTGATAATTTTGGAAATATTATTGGATGACTCGTTGATTTCCACCATCGCTGTGACCATTTTTGACATCTGCGAATTACCCACTTCAGCGTTAGTTCGAACCTCAATGGTTCGCTCGTTGGCTTCGTTGGCGTTCTTGGCGTTTCGTTTGGTTTCAGCGGCCACCTCTTCGATCGAGGCAGTAAGTTCCTGGATCGCACTGGCCTGCTTGGTGGTGCCCTCGGACAGAGCCTGGCCACCATCAGAAATTTGGGCGGCGCCGGATTCAACCTGTCCAGCCGCATCATCGATTTCTTTCATGACTTCGCTTAAATGGCTGGTTATGCCATTAATAGCAAGCTTGATGGCAACGAAATCACCATGATAATAGCTTTTGATTTCGAGGCTGAGATCACCTTTACCGATTCGTTCCAGTGTCGCAGTGATCTCATCGACATAGCGTTTGAGGAAGGAAACGGTGCGGTTGAGATCTTCTTTGATCTTAGCATGATCGCCGCGATAATTGCCGGTCATGGCAGTATGGAGATTACCGCTTGACAATTCCCCAAGGATGTCTGAAGCTTCATGAATGGGCTCAATAACGGCATCTAGCGTCTGGTTGAAACCTTCAATAACATTGGCGAATTCTCCCGGGAAGCGACTGACATCACCGCGATTTCTCAAATCGCCTTCTACGGCCAGTCGGGCCATCTGTTGGGTTTCGTCCACTAGCCGGACGATATTCTCAATCATTCCTACCAGCGCCGGGATCAGCGCATCGTTTTCGCTGCGCTTGCCCACTTGTTTGAGTAGTTCCAGATCGCGCAGATCCCCAAGAGCAATGTTGTTTGAGACTTCGACAACCCGTTCCAGTCGCTCATGGACAGAATTAATGGAGTGACCGATTTCGGCGTAAATACCCAGATAGTTTGAGGACATCGTTTCCGAATAATCGTTGATGCTCATTTTACCGAGAACCCGTTTACCCTCTTCGAGAGCGCCCAGGCCATCGATACAGGCATTGATATTAGTTTTAAGATTGTTGAAATCGCCTTTGTATTCGGTCGTGATTTTTGGGGGAATCACTCCGTTGCCAATGCGTTCAATTGCCTTGTTGGCAACCTTGAGCGGTTTAACGAAGGTATTGATGACGTTATTCAAAGAAATAATCAGATCTTTATAGGCACCAATATATTCATTGGTGTTGCCCCGGTAGTTAAGTTGACCTTCGAGTGCAGCACTTCCGATTTTTACGATGGCATCGTGAACTCTATTCATTTCCGTTAGTACCGCAGTCATTGAATAGGCGATAACATCATCGTCCGACCTGGGAATAATCTCAACTTCAAAATCGCCCTGAGCCATACGGTGAGCGGCCTCAGCTATTTCCTTGTTGTTTTGGATCATGGTTTCGAACGACAGTCTTAAATCACCGATTTCATCATGGGAAGTGATTTCAATATCCACATCCACTTTTCCAACCGCAATCTGATCCGCGACTTCTTTAAGCTTGATGATTGGCTTGGATAGTTTTTGGGCCATGACATAAGCAGCCACACCGCCAATTAAGAGGATGACTAAGGAGATTAACAGAATAAGATTTCTCAAATTAGTAATCGGAGCCAGTACATCGTCTTCATATTGGGTCACAATCAGGGTCCAGTTTGTTCCGGGAATCGGTGTGGATGAAGCAATCTTTGTCTCACCGTTTACGGTATATGTCAGCATCCCGGTTGTTTGGGTTCCCAGTTCTTTTAAAGCGATCCCAAAACTTTTCCAGGTACCATCTTTGTCAATATCATCAAAGACGTTAACCTGATTCAGAATCATCGTAGCATCAGGGTGAGCCATCATAGCACCGTTTTCATTGACAACTAAGCCGTATTGCCGGTTGCCATCGCCCATCGCACTGGTCGTATCTTCCAAGAAGGTGGGGTTTCGTCGGCCAACTAGCAAACCGACCACCTGGTCGTTGTTTGTAATCGGAGCAACTTCAAAAACAACTGGTTCTTTGGTGACCGTGCTGATCGCCACATCAGAAATGGAGAGTTCTCCTTTAAAACCGTTTTCGTACCAGAATTGGCCTTCGGCATTAAATTCGCCGCCACCTTTGATATACTGGGCATGACCGTCAGGGGTCATCACCGCAATGTCCTGATAGCCTAATCGTTCGATGTCACCAGCAATAGCGTCAAGCTGGGTTTGCCAATTCATGGTAATAACCGGAGTCCGGGAAGCGACTTCACTGAGTGCGGACAGGTTTCCGGTTATGATAGCGCCAACATGAGAAGCTCCTTCAACGGCGTATTTTTGCGCATCAGCATTGGCCTGATTGGTAAGTGCGGTAGCACTCAGATTAATGGCAATGATGCCCAGTGAAAACACCGCCAGCGCAATTAGCGAGATAGTGAACACCAGCAATTTGGTGGCGAGACGTGTTTTTCGATATTTCTTACTGGAAATACTTCCGGGACTGGTTTCGATTTCGGGCGTCAAATTAAATTGCTCGTCCGGATCTAACAGTAGTTCTTGATTTTTGTCCATAAGATAACCCCTCTCAAACGATCAATTTGGTTTATCTTGTAAACGTGTACAGTTGAAAATCTAAAGCACAATTTACAGGATAAGATTATAAGATATTGCGGAAGCCGCATTATATAAAGATGCGTGCGAGACTATTATATCTCTTTTTAAAGCAAATATCTACTGTTAATTAACGAAAATTTATAATGTGGTTATTAAGTTAGATGAGGTAATATCATCAGCAATTATACTACCCGAAGCCTTAAATTTTTTATAGTTTTCAAGATTATAATTTTAAGTCGAAAAAACTGGTTAAATGCAGCTGAGATTGGTACAATATCAATATGAGAGTATGTAAGGTGCAAAGATAACAAGCTCGTTACTTAAGTTTAGAGAAAAAGATTATAAATAAAATCTGATCAATAGGGGAGTGATTCAATGATCAGTAAAATAGTTACAATTAAATCAATTGAAATGTTGAATCAATACTTGCAGGCTGATGAATTCAAGGATTGTTTGAATTCATCAGTTTCAGCATTTGTCCAAATATTTTCATCACAGCGGGATCCCGATTGGTTGATGGGGATCGAATCGGCCCTTCGGGGGATGATGCCCCAGGCAGTGATTGCTGGTGTTACAACCATGGGTGAAATTGCTGAAGGTCGTATGCTTATTAATACCACGGTGATTTCCTTGGCATTTTTTGAAAAAACCCGAATTCAGGGTTTTTTAGTCGAGGGTGATCGTGGCAATGAGAAGGATCTGGGAGAAAAATTTTCCAGAAAAATAGAAGCATGTCCCGAAATTGCCGGGGTTATGCTTCTGGCAACGCCCTACACGATGAATATATCTGATTTTTTAAAAGGTTTTTCTGCTGGCAGAAGCCAAGATTATCCTGTCTTTGGCGGTGGCGCCGGTGATTATGAGGCCATTCAGAAGCCACTGATTACCCTTGATGGAAATTATACATCAAAAGGGGTGCTAGCTGTCGTTTTTATGGGCAATGACATCCACATTGATCTGCATACCTACTTGGGATGGCAACCATTAAGTAAAAAAATGGTAATTACCGAAACTGATGGTCTCTGGGTCAAGAAGATCGATGATGAACCCGCTTTTGAAGTGTTTCATCGGTATTTGGATATTCAGAATGACAAGGATTTTTTCTTGAATGTACTGGAGTTTCCGCTCCTGCTTGAACGAAATGGGATTCAGTATGCCAAGGCTCCAATGGAGGTTAATGAGGAAAAGGCCATTAAATTTATTGCCGAATTGAAAGAAGGCGAATCAGTATGCATTGGCTATGGCAACCCGGCGGTGATGATTGAAAAAGCCAATGATATTCAAAATCGAATTCAGACCTTCAATCCGGAAGCGATTTTTCTCTACTCTTGTATTTGTCGCCGCTTTCTGCTTCAGAGTGAGGTCGATCTGGAAACACGACCTTTCGAAACAATTGCCCCGACATCAGGATTTTACACCTATGGCGAGATATATTCCCATGGAAAGCATGTGATCATGCTCAATGCGACGATGCTGGCAGTCAGTATCAAAGAGCAGGATGGCAAGAAATATCAGCAAGAAACAGAGCAGCGGATGATAAAACCAAAATCATTGGATCCCTTCACCAGTCAGCACACCCGCATTATTTCGCGGTTGGTTAATTTTATCAAAGTAGTGACAGAAGAATTGGAGGATGCCAATAGGGAAGCTAGACGTTTGGCCGAACGTGATTATCTGACCCAGGCCTACAATCGTATGAAAGCTCATGAGTTTATCGAAAATGAAATAAAAAGATGTGATCGCTATGATCTGAAATTTTCCATTATCATGCTGGACATGGACTATTTTAAAAAGGTCAATGATACCTATGGACATAATCTTGGTGATGAAATTCTCATTCAGCTGGTAAAACTGTTATCTCAGGAAATTCGCAAGATTGATATGCTGAGCCGCTGGGGTGGTGAAGAGTTTCTCATCATCATGCCAATGACTGACCGGGATGGGGCTAAGATAATAGCTGAACGGATCCGTATTGCAGTGGCGCAGACTCCCTTTACAAGGGGACTCCGTCAAACCTGCAGTTTTGGAGTTACCACTTATAAAAAGGGCGAATCGATCGAGAGCTTTATTGATCGAGTTGATAAAGCTCTGTATGAAGCAAAAATCACGGGTCGGAACCGTGTGATAGCCAAATAAAAAAGCCGGGTTGAATACCGGGCTTTTAATAGTTACAGCTAAAGATTTGATTTTGACCCATTTCTCGGGCCGTTGATAAAGCTTGATCCGCTTTTGCCAAAAGGGTCTGATAAGCGGTCTCATCGGTCAGAATAGAAGTCACCACGCCAATCGAAACGGTGACGACTTCAGCTACAGCAGATGGGGAGCTGGGGATGGCTAATTCCAAAATTTTTGTTCTTATTTTTTCAGCCATTTTTTCAGCACCGTCCGGGTCGGTGTCCGAGAGGATACAGGCGAATTTTTCATTATCCCAACGGGCGGCCAAATCTTCCGATCGTTGCAGGTTATTTTTCAGTGTCAAAGCAACCTGGCGCAGACAGTCATCACCAGCCAGACGACCAAAGGTGTCGTTGAAATCGTTAAAATTATCGATCTTGATCATGAGAATCGATAGATAACACACCCTGATTTGGGATTTTCTAATCGCCTCAGCGAACATCACCTCGAATTTTTGGCGGTTGGCAATCTGGGTAAGGGTATCAAGATCCCGACTGTTTTTTTCAGAAACGTTCTCTTTCGGGTGATCGTTGCAGTATCGATCGTAAAACTCATTCATATCTGGTGGTCCTTTCCGGTTCATTCAAAGCGTGTTATTATTGTTGTTATTTTATACTTGATTGAGGCTCGCTGTAAAGCTTTTTAATCATAAATCTGCTAAATTGAGTGTGTGTTTAAATGAAATAAAGAAGGGTAAAAAGTTTGAAGACAAAGACGCATTGGTTTATTGATAAAGTGTAAGTAAAAGGAATACCTAAAAGCGGTTGGAATCAAGTCGAATACAGTAATAAAAAAGTAAAAACTTTTCGAATACGGAATGGTGACTGATTGATGTCATTGTGGCGACAAGCTTTTAATTACTGATAAATTTGGCAACATAGATAGTGAGGAAAAAAATGGATTTTAAAAGCGTGAATCTTGTATATTTTACGGGAACCGGAGGGACTGCTCGGGTCGCTGATGCGTTTGAACGTTCATTTATGAACAGATCGATTACTGTTCAACGGACAGCGTTAAAAGGTGTGACAGATCCAGTTATCGGTGGAGATATGCTGGTTTTGCTTTTTCCGGTATATGCTTTTAATGCCCCCAAACCGATTGGTGAGTGGCTAAAAAAAATCCCACCGGCCAAGGGACGCCCGGCAGTGGTGGTTTCAGTTTCTGGAGGCGGAGAAATCTCACCCAATACAGCTTGTCGCGCGGCGACGATTCGTCGCCTTGAGAAAAAAGGTTATGATGTTATTTATGAGAAAATGGTAGTAATGCCTTCTAATTTTATGATTGGTTTCGATGAAAGCCTCTGTGCCATGGTACTCCATGCGACTCCGGTGATTATCGATAAGGTGGTGGCAGAACTTATCAAAGGGACCCGTCATCGAACCTTGCCTTATGGGATTGATCGTCTTGCTGCAAGGCTAGGTTATGTTGAAGTTTTAGGTGGAAGGATTTTTGGTCGACACCTTAAGGTTAATGACAAGTGTATTGATTGCGGTTGGTGTGAAAAGATGTGTCCCCAGAATAATATCAAAATCATCGACGGCAGGCATATATTCGGAAATGACTGTGTGATTTGTATGGGCTGTATTTATGGTTGTCCTCAAAAAGCTATCGAACCAGGGATCGGAAAGTTGATGGTAGTACCGGAAGGATTTAATTTGAGCAAGGTGGAAGATCGTATGGATCATTTGACCGTTTATCCCAGAATCAGCCATGCAACTGGTCATGCTTCGCTTCGCGGGGTGAGAGATTATCTGATTGAAAGTGATTGTTTCGAACTATAAAAATGAACCCTGATCCAATAGTGGCATAAGGGTTCAACTTTCTAAGCTATTTTCGGTACACATAAACCTGGTTTCGACCGGTTTCTTTTGCTTTTATCAGGGCTTTCTGAGCATGCTCAAGAAGGACTTCAAAGGAATCTTCACCAGAATTTTGATCGGATTTACTCCCGGTAACGACGCCTAGTGATAGGGTGATAACTTTTTCCAGCGGCGACAACTGATGGGGAATTCTCAGATTTAATACCGCTTTTCTGATATTTTCGGCCACATGGGCAGCACCCTTCAGATTAGTGTCCGGGAGCAGACAGATAAATTCTTCGCCATCCCAACGGGCAACCAGATCACCAGCACGCTTTAATGTTTTTTTAAGAGCATCTGCAACTTCCTGGAGGCAGGTATCACCTTCTAAATAGCCATAGCTGTCATTATAAGCTTTAAAATAGTCGATATCAATTTTAATTACCGACAGCGGGGTGTTGTTGCGCCTAGCTTTGCGAATTTCGATGGCCAGCATTTCTTCAAATCGGCGACGGTTGGGGATTTGCGTTAAGCTATCCGTATCGGCAGTGACACTGAGGATTTCCCGATAATGTTTAAGCGCCAGATGGTTTTTGACTTTTTCCTTGACACTGGCGAGATCAAAGGGCTTGGAAATAAAATCTACCGCACCTGATCGTAAGCCATAGGCTTCATTTTCGGTGTTACTCAGGGTTGTCAAAAAAATAACCGGAATATCCATCGTGCGTTTCTCCAGATGGATTTGTTTACAGACCTCGTATCCGCTCATTTCCGGCATACTCAGATCCAATAGAATGATATCAGGAGGCGGGATCTGTTGAATAATACTTAAGGCATCTTTGCCGCTATTTGCAATAAAAATTTGATAGCTTTCGGCCAAAGCCTGGGCAAGCAACTGGGTGTTTTCAGGCGCATCATCAACGACTAAGACCCGTGGTCTGGTCTCGGGAAGGGCTTTGTTATAAGCTTTAGCCTGATCAGTTCTGATTTGCTCAATGGCCAGCAGCTCCTCTGCTTTAAGCCGGATGTTCTTGTTGTACATTGGCAGTACCCGCTTGGACATGGGGTCGTCTTTTTTTGAATTTTGGGCATTGTCTCTAAGTAGTAGCACATAAAACGAAAGTACATAGCCATCGTCACTGTTATGGGTGGGGGATAACTTGCCATTCATGGTTTCGATTAGTGTTTTTACCAGCGTCAGACCAAAATTAGAGCCGCTTTGATTGGTTCTGTCACTGGAATCATTGCTGGAAAAAGGATCAGCAGGGAAGTCTTTTAAGGGTGTGATCCCAGAAAGATTGACATTAAAATATACTTTAAAAACCGCTTTATCGGTATTTTCAGCGGTCGCTTCAATACTGATTTTGCCTCGTTCCAGGCATCTAACAGCATTGAGGATTAAATAAGAAATAATCTGCTTAAACCGCTGAGCATTGCCCCTGACGATTGGTGGGATTCGGCGATGAATGACCAAATCAATGATGACATTATGGCGTTTGGCACTGGCAATCAGAGGGATAATGGCATCTTCGACGGTAGTATGGAAGTCAAAAGAAATGATGTCATCACCGCTTTGATTGTATTGGTCAGTTACCAGCATTCCGTTAATGAGATTCTCCAGCAATGCTCCCGAGAGTCGGATATTTTCGAGGCAGATTTCCTGATCAGCGGTAGATCTGGCATTGCCAATTAATTGCATAAATAGCGACAAACTTTCCAGCGGTTATTGTATTTCATGGGATAAAATGGAAAGGAGTTGATTTTTTGAAAATTCGGCTGATTCGACATCT
>JAQUWM010000089.1 GCA_028692885.1 Acetobacterium sp.
TATAGCATGATGTTTAAAGAAATCAAATCCTGGTGTCGCTGATTGATCCGAACAATAAGTTTAAAATTATCAAAGAACATTCGGGTTAAGTTTTGATCACTTACCCTATATGTATCTTACAAGGAGGTGATAATCAGCTCGTAATAGCCTCCTTTTTTCAATTCATGAACTAGAACGGTTTCATTATCCGCGGTACCCACCGGCAAAAATTCAAAAAAATAACCAAAAAGAGCGAGTAATCCGGCCGGATCCTGGGCTTTATCTGGTATATTGAACTTTCCTTCACTGGCACCGTAGCCCCATTCTAAAAACTTCACCGTCTGAGGTAGATTTTTTTTAATATCAGCGACAATTTTTGCCGCACTGGCCGACATCCAACAGGACACAACCGAAAACTCCGGCCAGATCTCCGCCACATCGAGGCTTTTATTTTTCGCCAGAATTATTTTTAATTCTGCTGCCCGATCCGGGTTTGGCTGTAATTTTGACACCAGTTTTTCCCGTAGCACTTCATTTAAACTGATCTTTTTAGATATCTGACCGGTGCTGATATCTTCCAGCAAATCGGCCGCAGAGGCATTCATTTTTTTCAGCAAGATATTAAAGTGGGCAATATTACTGCAGACCACCCCAACCAGATTTTTTTCTTCCAATGCGTAACGAATCGTTAAATAATCGGTTGCTTCGTTACTCAGGTCTTTAGCCATCATCATTTCTGGTGGAAGCACCATTTTTTTCAGCATCTCGACCGGCATATCTTTAGCCGCCTGACCAGAAGCTGAGCCAATCGGGATGCCTCCTTCTGTCTTTCCATATTCTGAAGGATTGGCAATCGCCAGTACTTTTTTTCCCGGAACCATAACTTCCGGCGCCAGCATTAACAACAGGATCGCCCGAATCTGAGAAACCAGACCCTTGACCAGCTCCCCGTTTTTACTTTCTGGAAGCAGCTTGGGAACACCGGTAGAACCGCTGGTAGCAATAAAGCTGGCGGCTGGTCCGTTAAAAAAAATATTCGCCGCCCCTGCTTTTAATCGATCAATCTCTGCGGCCACCTGAGAATAGTCCGAAATTGGCACCTTTTTTCTAAACGCATTAACGGTTTTAAGTTCTGAAAAATCCATTTTTCTGCCAAACTCAGAATTTTCAGCGGATTTTAAAATATCCTGAAGCACACGCAATTGTGTGACCTCAGGACTATTTTCTATTAAATAGAAACTTTTGACTAATTTTTCATTGGGCATTTCCTTTAATCGTTCAGGGATACTCTTATCTTCGCTGCCTGCCAGAATGGCATTTAAATTTTCTTCCATTTCAACACCTTATTCGATGGTTAAAATATCTGAAAATCCGGTCATATCAAAGACTTCCTGGATCTCCGGTTTGACATTTTTGATCACCAGACTGCCGCTGAGTGCTTTGGATTTCTTTTGAATCAGAAGCAAGACTCTTAATCCGGCACTACTGACAAAATCGAGTTTATCGAAGTCCAGCAGCATCTTGAATCCTTCTTTGCTGTAATATGCTTCCATTTCCTTCTGAAACTCAGGAGAAGTGTTGGTGTCCATCCGACCTTCCAGTTCAACCACAAATATTTCGCCGTCTTGTTTTACATCAATTTTCATTTTAGTACCCTTTCTTTCTTTCGGAATAAAAACGTGATCGTTTATTGGATCTGCAACTTACATCCATGAATATGCTGGTTTTTCCGCATCGCTGACAAAATTGAGCCAACCATTCCATAGTCATAACCATACCTAAAAACATTAATTGTCATTTTTTCAATGGAGAAGCGCTTTCTTACTTTGAATTTTAATTGATCATACCACAATAATTTGCCATGTGCAATTGCAAAAGCATTCAAAATTCAAAGCTGTATTTATATTTTAAATGTTGCTGTATCATCATCTGTCTGTCTTTAATATATGTTTTGAATTATTTTCGATGTTTACTTTTCTTTTTATTTACAAATAAACTTTTCTTTTACATCTTTGTTACATTCTATTTACATCCAGCGTAGTTTATGTTAGAATTACTACACTTAGAACAAATCTGAGCACTTATAATTACATTTTAAATTTAAATAAACAAAAGGGAAGGAATGTCATGAAAAAGAACTCTATTATTTCCATTATTATTATCCTACTTATTCTCCTTACCGCCATTTTGTTTGTTCGCGGCTGCAGCCAAGAAGGAAGCGAAATAAAAAATTATACCGTGGCGGGTACCTACACCGAAACAGCAACCTATCAAAATGGGGAAATCCGGGTTTCCGGTGTCAACATTGAAAATGCTACCTTTACTGGTAACCTAACCGTTACTGACGCAGTTGCCGATGGAGAAATTCGGCTGACTAACTCAGCAGTGCAAGGTGAATTGCTGGTCAAAGGAGGTGGCACCATTTATCTGGATGGCGGCTCCTACCAGAACATTATTCTTGAAAAGCCAGGCGTGAAAATTGTTTTGCTTGGCGAAGCAACGGTTGAAACCCTCACTGCCAGATCCGCAGCCAATATCGTGGTTGACAATCAAAGTAAGGTTAAAACTCTGAATGTTGACAAAGCCGCCAGCCGGACCACCATCACGACCCAGGAAAACGGCACCATTGAAAACATCCAGTCTCGGGGCATCAGCGACATTGTCCTGAACACCCCAGCCAAGCTGATTGGATTTGGTACCAATGCCGGCGGATCAACCCTTGTGGCTAATGCCGTAGTCGATAAAATTGTGACTGAATCAAAGGTTGTTCTCACCCTTAACGCCAATGTCGAAACCGTGTTATTAACTGCTACTGGTGAAGGAACCAGCATCATTCTTGGCAACAATGCCGTGATTGCCTCTCTGGCCACCGAAACTCGAGTCGAAATTACCGGTGAAGGCAGTGTTACCAGCGCCACCACCAATGATGTCTTAAACATTACTGGTACCATTACCCCAGAGGTAGTTTATATTACCACCAAACCCGTTGTCAGTGATCCTAATGGCGGTTTAATGGTCTCAACCAATACCAGCCGACCAGCGGAAACCACCTCCGGAGGCAGTAGCTCATGGTATTCTGAATCCAGTAGCTCCGGCACCATCATTAATTCAAAGTACGATGCGCCACCCCTTAATCCAGTGGACCCTGTCGATCCCCCAGCACCGCCAAGCCCGAATCCACCCAGCCCTCCCAGTAATGTTGCTGTAACGGGCATCCAGGTAACACCAGTTGAAGCGGATGTGATTATGGGCAATACCTTAAAACTAAACACTGTTATTTTCCCGGAAAATGCTACTAATCAGACTATTATCTGGGAATCTTCTGATAATAATGTCGCTACAGTCACCAACGGGGTCGTTACACCGGTCGCCAATGGCGAAGCAACAATCACAGCCCGAACGCAGGACGGTGACAAAACCGATACCTGCAAGATTACGGTAAAAACAAATATTGGCGCCGTTACTATGATCAATACGATCAACACCGTCAACAACGGCATTGCTGAGACCATTGCTTACGATAGCAGCTATGCCCTGCCCGTTGTGGTAATTGTCCAGGGGCATGGCAGTGAGATCTTCCCCTGTTCCGTGACGTGGACTCCCAATACCGTGGATACAAAAAAGGTTGGTGAAACAAATTATATCGGAACCCTTGTGATGCCTGCCGGTTATGTCAATCTGAATAATGTCGAGGCCACAATTGCTCTCACGGTTCTGGCTCAACCGGTGATTACCGCCAGTTCTGAGCTATTATCGCAGCGAATTTATTTAAATGAAGATCCGACTCCCGTTTTTGTGGAGGCCATCGTTTCTGAAGATAAGAGCTTATCTTATCAATGGTCTTTCCGGATCGGTGATGTCGAAACCCCAATGCCAGAGGTAACCGGCCCAATTTATGACCCGCCCGTCTCAACAACCCCGGGAACCGTCTATTATAGCTGCGTGATCTCTTCCGAAAATGCTGAACCCGTTAGTGTATTAGCCGGCATTGTCGTCACCAGTGCTGACCCGGCTGTTTTACCAGAATCGCCAGATCCGGTTGAGGCTATTGATGAAAGCATTCCCACCGATCCGATCGCCATCATATCAACCGGATTGTCTGAAATGCCGACCATCAATGAACAGCCGATTAGCATTTCACAACTGAGTAGTGTGGCTTTGGCAACTAGTTTAGCTCAGGCGACCCGTACTGCTCAGGCTGCTCTCGGCACTCCTAAAGCCGATGCACCCACTGCTACTTTCGCAGTCGATGCCAGTGTCAGTGACGGTGGCGAACTCACCTACCAGTGGTTCGAAAGTTCCGATGCTGTTAACGCCGATGGTAAGCTAATTGATGGTGCCACGGCGAAAACCTTCGAGGTAGATGCTTCCGGTCCGGCCGGCACCACCTACTACTACGTCGAAATCACCAATACCAAAGCCGGCTGCCTGCCGGTAACTGCTGTCAGTCTCCCAGTTTCACTCACTATGGTTTAACAAGCTAAAAAAACTAAAAGAAGTGATCATCCTAATAATGGTGATCACTTCTTTTTAATTGGCATACTATATAAATTGAATTAAAACATGTCCCAAATTGGACTGGCTCAACTGTTTGGTTATCTCTATTGAAATGGCCATTGCTCAGTGTGCGGGCGAGGGTCTGACCCCTTGGTCATCACGGATCGCCCCTACATTACAATATTTTTTCAACTTATATAAAATCTGAAAGCTTATTCCATTTCAACGATCAGCTCGCCCGATTGGACGCTTTGTCCTTCTGATACATAAATACGTTTGACTTGGCCATCTTCGCTGGCGACCATTTCGGTTTCCATTTTCATCGCTTCAACAATCACCAGGGCCTGATTTTGTTTGACTTCTTCGCCTTCATTAATCAGTACTTTTAGAACCGTTCCGGGAATACCCGATCCGATCTGTTTGGGATTTTTAGGATCCGCCTTTAGCATGGTGACCTTCTGTTTGGCTGAAAAACTGCGTTTATCTTCGATATGGATTTCACGACGGAAACCATCAACTTCGAACATCACAGAACACATACCTTCGTCATTAGGCACACCGATGCTGACCAATTTGATGATAAAGCGTTTCCCTTTGGAAACTTCCACATCGATGACTTCTCCCACCTTTAATCCATGGAAAAAGGCATGGCTTTCCATCCGCATGAAATCACCGTATTCCTGAATAAATTCAACATACTCTTTCATAACCTTGGGATATAAGGCGACACTCAGCACTTCGCGATCATCCAGTTCACAGCCAAACTCTGCCTGAAAGTCTTTTTTGATTTTATCAAAATCTTCATCTGGCAGCAATATCCCGGGACGTACGGTGATCGGTTCGATTCCTTTTAAGACAATTTTTTGAAGTTCGGGATCAAATCCACCTTCTGGCTGACCGATCATGCCCCGATAGAAATCCACCACTGAATCCGGATAGGATAATTCTTTTCCCTTCGTTTTGATATTATCCACGGTTAAATCATTCTGAACCATGAAGATGGCCAAATCCCCAACTGTTTTTGATGAGGGGGTTACTTTGACGATATCACCCAACATCTGATTTGCTTCCATATATTTTTCTTTGACTTCTCTGAACTTATGGCCCAAGCCAAAACTTTCCACCTGCGCACGGAGGTTGGAATATTGTCCTCCCGGTATTTCCAACTTATAAATTTCAGTCGAACCAGATTTCATTTCAGATTCAAACCCACAGTAAACCTGACGGGTAGTTCCCCAATAATCTGATAAGATCTGGAGTTCATCTTCATTTAAGCCGGTGTCTCTAGGGGTGTTTTTAAGTGCCGCTACAATCGAATTAAGGGCTGGCTGAGAAGTTAAGCCGCTGATGCCATTCAGCGCCGCATCGGCAATATCGGCTCCGGCCATTTGTCCAAACAGGACTGTGGCGACCCCATTACCGGTGGTATCATGGGTGTGCAGGTGAATGGGTAGACTAACCTCTTGTTTTAAAGCTTCAATCAGCTTATAGGCCGCTCCCGGTTTTAATAAACCGGACATATCTTTGATGGCCAGGATATGGGCTCCGGTTTTTTCGATTTCCCGCGCCATTCTCAGGTAGTAATCGAGATTATATTTGGTTCGCGAAGTATCTAAAATATCTCCCGTATAGCAGATGCTGACTTCCGCAATCTTATCGGTTTTTAATACCTCGTCAATGGAAATCTTCATCCCGTCCATCCAGTTGAGCGAGTCAAAAATACGGAAAATATCGATCCCGCTTTTGGCGGCTTCCTGAACAAAGGCCCGGATTACATTGTCGGGATAGTTTTTGTAGCCGACAGCATTGGCCCCCCGCAGCAGCATCTGAAATAAAATATTGGGCACCCGTTTACGGAGTTCATCCAGCCGCCGCCAGGGCGATTCTTTGAGGAACCGGTAGGCAACATCAAAGGTCGCACCCCCCCACATTTCAAGGGCAAAAAGATCCGGTGCCAGGGCTGCCGTTTCGCGGGCAATTTTGATCATATCGCGACTACGAACCCGAGTGGCAGCAAGTGATTGATGGGCATCCCGGAAGGTGGTATCAACTAACAAGAGCTTTTCCTGATCTTTGATCCATTTCACCAGACCAGCTGGTCCCTGTTCGTCCAATATCTGTTTCGTTCCCCGGAATTCGGTATCGACTGGGATCACCGGGATATAAGGCTCATCAAAATCCGGTTTATTGCCAAAGGTTTCATTGACAATAATATTGCCAAAATACTTGAGCACGTTGGATGCTTCACTTTTCTGATCTTCGATCTCAAACAGTTCGGGATGATCGTCAATAAACTTGGTATCGCATTTTCCTCCGATAAAGGTGGGATGCTGAAGCACATTGATAAGAAAATCCTTATTGGTCTTAACCCCTTCAATTTTCATTTCCTTTAATCCCCGCACCGCTTTACGGCGGGCGTCTTCAAAATTTCTGGAAAAAGAGGTGCTTTTCACCAGTAAGCTATCATAATAGGGTGATATCTCAGCACCGGTAAAACCGTTGCCAGCATCCAAGCGAATCCCAAAACCACTGCCGGTTCGATAGACATCCAAGCGGCCGGTATCCGGCATAAAATGATTTTTAGGATCTTCGGTCGTAATCCGGCATTGGATCGCAAAACCCCGGGTTTCAATTGAATCTTGATTGGTAATCCCAATTTCTGCTGAGTCCAAAGGTAATCCCTGAGCAATTAAAATTTGTGACTGAACCAAATCAATACCAGTAACCAATTCGGTAACGGTGTGTTCCACCTGAATTCGGGGATTCATTTCAATAAAATAATGATCGCCCTTTTTATCAACCAGAAACTCAATCGTTCCGGCATTTCGATAATTTACTTCTTTGGCCAGTTTAATGGCATCCTTACAGATGGCCTGGCGCTGTTCGTCATTAATACTTAAGGATGGCGTAAATTCAACAATTTTCTGGTGACGTCGCTGGATCGAGCAGTCCCGTTCAAAAAGATGCACCACATTACCATGGTTATCGCCCAGGATCTGTACCTCAATATGCTTGGGTTCTTCCAGATATTTTTCAACAAAAATAGTCCCGTCGCCAAAGGCTTTGGTTGCTTCACTGGTTGCTGAATGGAACTCTTTTAAGAGATCTTTTTCTTCCCGGACGATGCGCATTCCCCGTCCGCCGCCACCAGCGGCAGCCTTTAAAATTATTGGATAACCCGCTTTCTGAGCAAAATCCAGGGCTTCGGAATCCGAGGTGATCGGTTTTTCGACCCCGGGAATGGTCGGTACATTGACACTTTTGGCGACAATTTTCGATTGAATCTTGTCACCCATTTTTTCCATCATTTCGTGGGTTGGTCCGATAAAGACAATCCCTTCCTCTTCACAGCGTTTGGCAAAAAGGGGGTTTTCCGAAAGAAAACCATAACCGGGATGAATAGCATCAACCTCTTTTTTCTTGGCCAGGGTAATGATCTTGTCCATATTCAGATAGGCTTCCACTGGACCACTCGTCCCGGTTATCAAATAGGACTCATCTGCCTTGGTTCTAAAAAGAGACAGTTTATCTTCCTGGGCATAAATTGCCACGGTATGAATACCCAGCTCCTGACAGGCTCGGATAATCCGGATGGCAATTTCCCCGCGATTTGCGATTAGTACTTTATTAAACTTTTTCATCTTTCCTTCTACTTTCTCAATACGCATTTTTATGCATTAATCCATCTTTTCTGCAAAAAATTAATTGTAGCTATAATTAATTGTAGCTATTATATAGAATTGTCTTGAACTATTAAAGCTATTTTTTGATCACAATCCAATTATTTTCTGCTGCTGTTAATTTGTTTTAAATCTGGCTTTAAAATAGACTTTCTGTCACTTCTGCTTAATCTTTTCTTTATTTAATTGTGCTCTTTTAACCTGGCTGCGGTATTTTATCACGACTCGATCATCGGCCTTTTTTACGGCTCCGACGATTTTCTTTTGAACCCGTTTATGATGATCAGACCGGCATCCTATTTCAGCTAATTCTTTGGCATTCGCTTTTTCGATTATTTCTTTTTCCAGACGTTCAAATCCGTAGCGCTTTTCGGTCTCTTCTTCCATTTTCTGATTGTCTGAATAGATCGTTCGCGAAAGACGTCTGACCATAAAATACCCGGGAATCACAATCACCAGCACAATAATGAGCATTCCGATATCCATATCTATTCGCCTCTTTCTGCCATTTCTTTTTTCTCGATGTAATCCTTCTGGTAATCCTTGCTGGAAACCAGAATCTCCTGCAGAAACCGTTCGTATTCCTTCGTATAGTTTTTATTTTTCAATTGAATCAGGTTCTTATCGAGCATTTTTTCTTCCCGGCTTTGGTCGAATATATTACCGTGATTATTGAATTTATATTCAGCAACAGCCTGGATACAATCCATTCGTTGCTCAAAAAGAGCCCGCATCTGAGCATCAATCGCATCGATTTTATTTCTGATTTCATCTAATGATTTCAAAAGCACCCTCCTTAAAGTAAAAAATCTGCCATACAAATGGCGGTAGCAGCTTCTACCACGGGAAAGGCTCTGACGACGATACAGGGATCATGACGACCCTGAATTTTCAGGGTCGCGTCTTTCCTTTCGGCAAGATTAATGGTCTGCTGTTCTTTGCCAATCGAAGGCGTCGGTTTAAAAGCAACTTGAAAAACAATCGGCATCCCATTAGAAATGCCGCCGTTGATGCCGCCATTATAATTGGTGACTGTTTCAATCTGCCCGTCATCCATGCGCAGCGCATCATTGCTTTGGGAGCCCCGCAGGCTGACCAGACCAAATCCGGCCCCAAAGGTCACACCCTTCACTGCCGGTATCGAAAACAATAAGGCCGATAATCGGCTTTCAATGGATTCGAAAAAGGGGTTGCCGACTCCCGCTTCGAGACCGGTGATAAACCCTTCGACCAACCCGCCGACCGAATCCTCATCTGCCATTGCCGCAATGATCGCCTGTTTCATGGGGTCTTCCAGATTGGCATGATAAAGCGGAAAGGCGGGGTTTTCAAAACCCTTAATTAAGGTTTGATAGACCTTCCAGTCACTGATTGGTGCATCTTTAACATCGCCAATCGATACAATCCGAGTGCCGATTCCCAGCGTTGGTCTGATCGCTGTTAAAATCTCTTTAGCGATCGCCCCGG
>JAQUWM010000016.1 GCA_028692885.1 Acetobacterium sp.
TCACCCGTTCGCCACTTTCTAAGATTTCCGTCACCCGAAGGATCCTTCCATCTCGTCTCGTTCGACTTGCATGTGTTAAGCATACCGCCAGCGTTCGTCCTGAGCCAGGATCAAACTCTCAATAAAAATTTAATTGAAAAAAGTTTGTATTTAAAGCCGTTAGGCTTTTAAATGCTGTCTCATGAATAACTGTGTTTTATACTCTACCGAGTGCACTTTATCCTCTGCCGAGTTAATGTTTTAAAGAGGACATCTCTCTGTTTCTATTTTAGCCGCATTCACCCTCGCGGATGTTTCGGCTATTTTACAGGTTTTATGGTACTATTCTCTTTTCTATGACCGCCGCTTCTTGTTGTTTGCCGGCAGTTTCCTACCGAAGAAGCTTTTCTATTATACCGTTGTTTCTTCATGTTGTCAAGCTGTTTTTTTGAAATTCTTTTAAGTTCATTTCAATGTTTCAGCTGTGTGTTTTGCTGCCCCGTTCGAGACAACTTCATTAGTATACGCTCTTTCATTCGTCCTGTCAATGCTTTTTTTTAAAAATTTTTTAATTCTTTTTTTCCAAAACATCATCTTCCACCTAAAACCCCGGATTTCCGGATATAGATAACTCGATTATTTCAGCTATTCAAGCGACTTAAAGAACCTCATTGTTATCTATCTTGGAAAATCCAGATAAACTTTCTAAGCAGCTTACATCACTTAATCTAAAGCTGGGGGCGATTTTTAATAAAACTGCCATCTTCCAAATCTGCGAAGGCTTGTTTTAATTCATCTTCTGTATTCATTACGATGGGACCACCCCAGGCTATGGGTTCATGAAGCGGTGGTGCTGAAAACGCAGCAAATCGAAGCGGCTTTTCATCAGCGGTTATTTCAAAGTATTCGCCTTCACTAAACAGCAGCGCCGATTTCTCTTGATATAAGGTTCCCGCCACTGTGCCCTGACCTTCAATTAAAAACGCAAATACGGTTTCGCCTTTGACAGTTGGTATCTTAACTGATTTTTCCGGTTCAACTACCACATCTAAAATCATTGCCTGGATGTGATGGGGTTCGGCGCCTTTTAGCCCTTCATAAGATCCGGAGATAACGCCAATATTAAAACCATTTCCTTTATATAGAGGACGTTTCTTTTCGGATTTCAAAATATTTTGGCTCCGTCATTTTTTCTGATTTGGGCAAATTCAGCCATAACTGAAAGCCCAGCATTCTTTGACAGGCCTGGGGCATCTCCTGATGGAGAATCCCACTTCCCCCAGTCATCCATTGGGAACAGCCGGATTCGATGGTTCCCTTATTACCGAGGCTGTCCTGATGTTCAATCAACCCTTCGACCAGATAGGTGACGGTTTCAATTCCCCGGTGGGGATGCATGGGAAAACCTTTGATGTAATCCTGGGGATTTTCAGAATCAAAGGAATCCAGCATCAGAAAAGGGTCAAATGCTTTGACGGTTGAGTGAGCCAAGACACGGGTCAGATGAACCCCAGCCCCATCCACTGCATTAATCCCCTGAACGACCTGTATGACTTTTCTTTCTTTCATAAAAACGCCTTCTTTCTTCTTTTTGCAACTGTTTATTAGCATTATACCGCATGGGGCGTTATTTAAACGTGCTTGGGGAATAATTCATTCATTTGTCGATGCTCTGATAGAATTACTACCATCTTACTTGCTGATGCGATACTTCATCTCCGCTGCACCTCCGTTAAGGACTTCGCCCCATAAAAAAATAGATATCCGAATATTGATTTCCAAGTAAACTTGAATCAATATTCGGATATCTATTTTTTGCATGGCTTCTGTTTAAATGATCGTCGTTTCCTCGGGTTTATTTAATTCTTATCGGATACACCCTCGTCAACTGCGTAAGTTTTTGCACCTTTGCTTCGTCAGTAACTTCACTGCCGTTATACTCGCTCATGCGGCACTTCGTCTCCGCTGCACCTCAGTCGCCAGATGGCTCGTTGTTTCGCGCAAAAAATTTAAAAGTCCCGCAACGTCCTATCCTCCCAGGCAGTTACCCACCAAGTACTTTCGGCGCTGGAAGACTTTACTTCTGTGTTCGGTATGGGAACAGGTGTGGCCCTTCCGCCATCGTCGCGAGACTAATTTAGCTTTGTTTTGCTAAAAACAAATAGGTTTGAAGGAGCGTTAGCGGTTAAACCAACTAAATTGTCCATCCTTTTTTCTAAAAATAATCCTTAAATCAACAAAATATTTTTAGAGAAAAAGATGTTCCTTATCCCTACTTGCTGCATTTATTCAGTTCTTGTTTATTTCAACTTCTTTAGTATACTTTAGCTCACTCAGTTTGTCAAGCCCTTTTAATTTTATTTTGCCTTTGTTTTATTCTCAATTCTGGCGTCAATATCTGCGCTTTTAAACCATTTTTCCACCGCAAACGAATTGTCGGCTCAAAAAACACACTGGCTTTGTCCCGCTTTGTCCGCTTTATTCTGCTACGCAACGACCAGTTTATCTTTCTTTTCTTCATAAATGACATCATTTATTTTTATCATCTATATTAGAGATGATTTTTTCCAGCAGGTTGATGAGCTTTTCTTCGCAGCTTTCAATGGTAAAGTCATCGGTTTTCAAAAAATCAAAATAAGTTTTTGAACGGGCTACGGTGATGATCTGGGCCCGCTTGACCAGATCTGCAAAAGTGCTGTTTTGATCGAGATCCAGATCGAAATTTTCCGGGCGCAAAAAATAGTCCAGATCAATATCAAGAATCAAATCCTCAGCACTAATGTCTTTAAGCGACAGTTCAGCGCTTTTAAACATGGCGTCCTCAAGACTTCCAAATTGGTTTTCGGGAACAAGATAGTGGCTACCCCTTAAATAAACGTGCTTTTCCATACAATTGATCATATGATAGTCCCTCAAATAACCCAATTCCATGGCGGTATTGATATGTTCATCATTTCGCATCTGATCCATGACCCTTTGCACACTATCTAAATGAAGGGGCTCCAGGGCAGCCATCATTCGATGCTGAAATTTTTCAACCAGTTCCGCCTCCCGATTAGGATCGATGGCCATCGCTTTTTGATAGGCCCATAACCAGAACGGCGGGTTGGTGTCCGGATGATAATCAATACTGACCAGTATCATGGGCTGTTTTCGGTTTTGAAACAAACTACCCCAGATCAGCAGCACATATTGATGGTCGTCTACGACCCGGATGTCTTTACCACCAATACTCAGGCAACGGGGATTTAAATTGCTGTTGCTCATATCAGGTTCGATTCTCCCAGCCACCCATTATCATTAATTAATATATGAACGGACCCGTAATTCTGCCCCTACCGATTGGCTGATTCTGCGACAGGCTTCCTGATCCTCGATGGGTAGTATATCAACAATACTTAATACCACCTTCGTATATCTTCTGGCCAGTCGGGCGAACTCCAACAGCTCTTCATAGGCATTTTCAAAAACCGGACGACATAATTCATCATATTCTTTTTTGTTTTTAGCATTTAAGCTAATCGAGACCACATCAATGGCATCTTTTAAAAGAGGGGTCATATCTTTTTTATAGATCAGGTTCCCATGACCATTCGTGTTAAGCCGAATTGGTATCGCATGGGTTTTTTTCACTTCTTTTGCGATGGCACAGATCTCGTCCAAACGGTAGGTCGGTTCTCCATATCCGCAAAAAACCAGCTCCTCATATTGATCCAGATTCCGTCTTAAGATATCTTCAAGTATCTCTTCCTGAGTTGGTTCTTTCTCCAGCCAGAGATCATCAACTCCATTAACTGTGGGTTCATCTTTTCTTACGCAAAACGTACAGGCGTTGCTACATCGATTGGTTATGTTCACATATAAAGATTTCCCTAATTCATAGGTAATCGTCATTTTATTTTCCTCCAAGGATTTGTTTATCTTTTATTTTCTTCGCTAATCCGTTATCTTCATAAACACTTATGGGACATTAGGAAATGTGATCTGATTATTTAATCGACTCATTGCTTTCAAACAAATCTTATCAAAAGTTATCAACATTTTACCATATTTAATCATGATGTCACGTAAAATCATGATTTTCTAGGAATATCTCCAATTATTTCTCTTGTCATTGGGAAATATTTAAGATTTCTTCCCGCTATAGCTACTAAACGCTTCAGCACTTTGGCTAATAAAAAAACACATCTTCCAATCGTCTATGTTGGTAGATGTGCTTCTTTATGTTTTTTATTTGTTTGTTTTCTTTAAAACACCAGATTGACAAGCTTTAATTCGCAGCCTTATACATTCAGCCAAGCCCAACGCGGTTTAGTTTACCACCACATTGGGAACCTATTCCGAAAAAATACCCGCCACTTTGGGATTAATTCTGCTTATTAGCCAACAATGCGGCTTTCCACTGCTCTTCTTTGAAGCCGATGAGGACAGTATCAGCCAAAATAACCAGCGGTCGCTTCACCAGCATCCCATTGGTGGCCAACACTTCGGCCATCTGATCCGGAGTCATTGTTTTAACCTTGTCTTTGAGTTCCATATCCCGATACACCAGACCACTGGTGTTAAAAAACTTTTTAGCATCGCCCTGATAAAGATTCATCCATTTGATCAGTTCGTCTTTTTGGGGATGCTCCTCGACAATATGCCGTTCTTCCACATCGATCTGGTTTTCTGCCAGAAACTTTTTCGCTTTCTGGCAGGTTGAACATTTGGGGTAGCATAAAAATAATGGTTTCATGGTTAACCTCTATTCTGACTTAAATTTTCCCTATTTGAACTTTTGAACCCGGTCATTGGCAACGCCTTGAGGCAAGGTGACTTCCAGCAGTTTTTTGCCGGTATTGAAATCTATTTCGGAAATCATTACATTGCCCTCTTTGAGCAGACCCCATCCGATCGTATAGACTTCAATGTTATCACCGATTTTCTGAGCACTGCCATAGGCCAGGGTGGTTTTTCCCGGTACCTTGTATTCCTGGTAGCCGAGGATTTTCTTATTGACTTCGTCCAGTTTTATTTTCAGGATTCGAGTTTGACCAGTGCTTGTGGCATTGTCAAATACGGTTAATTCCCCCTCGGCAGTGATCGCCAAATCGGTTTGTCCCGCTGTTTTTTGTTCCGGAGACATTCCAAATTCATCGCCATTGCCGGATAATTTCCAGATAACATCCCGGGTTTCCCGATCGATTTTCATAATCGTGTTCATGTTTCCAAAGGAGACAATCAGATTATTATCAGCGGGATCAATGATCATCCGATTTAATCCGGCATAATCGGGACTCTGGCTGGTGGTATTGCTGTAATCATGGTCATTCACGCTCAGTCCATAAAATTCCGGATGGGAATCGGTGGTAAATTCAAAAACGACCTGATCATCTTTCACTTCCTGAATCAGATTGCGAACCACTTTTGATCCCATGTTGTTAGCGCCTAATCCGTCCGGCACATTTTGCACCAGCACCAATTGAGAAACTTCAACAATATAATGGTTATCATCAATTAAGATGAAGTCACGACCATCCACCGGATCGCCGGCTTTTGCTACTTCACTTTGGGCCAGGGTAATGGTATCTATTTCCTGATACCGATCATCCAGAATCACCCGTTCTCCCACCGCATAACCGATACCGTTGCTGTCGCCGTATACCCGCTGATAGCTATAACGGACAGTGCCATTTTCATAAACATGCTTTTTGAAATCCCGATAGGATTCGCCGTTGGCTTTTTCCGGTGATTTTGCGATATAAAAAACAACTTCACCCTGATTATTCAGTTCATATAAGGCTGCACCCCCAGTTGCCACCGCGGCAAAATAATTTCCCTCGTAACTGCTTGCTCCGACGGGAATAATTTCTGGCAGTTGGGCTGACAGGGTTCTCAGATAAATCACCCGCTCATCCTTTTCGTTACCCACCTGAATCTTTATCAGTTCGCTGGATGAAAGCTCATCCAACTTTAAATCAATGGTTGTCCCGGCACCGATGCTCTTACCATCTATTTTAACGGTGGCCCCGACCTCGTTGAGTAATTTTATTCTATTTTCAGCAACACTGCTCAAACATACTGCATCGTACACCGCATCGTTTTCTGAAAGCGGCAACTCCACATTAAATCCGTTAATTTCAAAGCTCAGGGTTTTGTCTGACATCAGGGTATTATCCCGCCCTGAATAGGCCAGTGTGCAACTGACTAAAATGATCAACAGCACCGCAACGCTGATTGATACAATAAGAAATTTTCTTGAACTATCCATACATTCGTCTCCTTCTGATCCACATCATTTCGTATGCCACTGTTATCAAATACACTTTTGTATTTTAGCATACCGATGATTTTATCACACCTTCTTTAAATTTCCATGTAGATCCTATCTGGCTTTCTTAAATGAACGATCCACCCATCCGCTCATCAGACTATTGTAACGTATTCCCGTAAAAAGGTAAAGGCCAGAAATTTTCGCTTGCTTTTTCGTCTAAGATAACCCATTTAATAATAGCTGAGAACCGACCTTCAGCAACTAATATCCACCGTTCGCCCGCTCATATAATTATTTTTAATAATAGGCAACGCTTCTATAAATATGCTAAAATAAAGTCACCTCATGAAACAAGAACGATCAAAGCCAGTGTTTAGCAGGAGTCGCCGCTAAACACTGGCCTATTTTTTACTTTGCTTTTTAGGTTTGCTTTTTGTGGTTCTTTACCTTATGTTTGAACGCAATTGATTAACCCGTTACCACATCCCGCCGTTTTAACCAGGTGATGGCAAATAGACAAAAACCAGCGATAAAAACAGCACCGGCGATCAGAAAGGAAATTTCGCCCACCGACATCGGTGCCGCCGGATCGTTGGCCCGCATGCCCAGGGTGATTAGCGCATAGGGAAAGGTGAGGCCATAACCTTGCGACAACAGTGCCAACCCGGCAATCCCGCCCATCAGAGCAATGCCCACCGGCACGGCAAAGCTGCGAATCACCAGCGATAGACAAAGCTGCAAAGCGCATACCACCATGCCGCCCAACGCTCCAAACAAAAGCCAGACTGGTAATTCCGGCGGAATCGGTCCCGCCAGCCCTGCCAGGAACCCCGAAATGATAAACAACAGTCCAATCCAGAGCTGGGTCAAAATCACCATCAGCCAGCCCATCATCAGTTTAGCCATAAATACCTGTGTTATCGGAACCGGAGCGGTCATCACCGCATTCCAATTATGATTGGCATGTTCCAGCCGAAAAAGATAAGACGCGTAGATCCCAATCAATACCGGCAGGAAAAAGTAACAGGCAAACAGGGTATGCTGAGTCCACAGGCTGTACCACTGATTCTCCAGCATGCCCAAATTATTTAAATAATTGAAGGTTCCCATAAAGGCCGGAATAATGGGAATCAGTAAAAAAGCCAGCCACACTGGACTGTGGCGCATCTTGATCATTTCTGCTTTTAAAACACGTATCAGCATCGCTTAGACCTCCCTTCTCACAAATAAAATTCGTCCAATACCATAAATCAGCACAAAGAAAACCAAAATCAAACCGAGCCCAGACCAATCAATGGCCGTCCAGTAGAAATCGGTGGCCCGGGTGGTCTCATCCCAATTCATGCCAACCTGCATCAGCACCCCATAATAACTCCACAGAATCAGCTTTTGCAAGCCCTGGGGGAAAAACATACTGAACAGGCCGATAAAACCGCCGACGAGTCCCAGGGTCATTGGTACCATCTGATTGGCAACGAGCATCGAGACCCCCTGCTGGAAGATATATATGGTCAGACTCACCACCAGGGTAAAAAACAGATAACTCGCCAGCGCGCCCCAGGGCACTGGTCCGCCAAAATGCAGAACGAAACCCATGCCGATCATAATGGCCAGTTGTCCCAAAGCGGCGCCAAGCATATAGATACTGCCCCAGATAAACTTGGCCGCAAAGATCCGCTGAGCTGGAATAATGGTTTCCAGTAGCTTAAAGGTTTGACCCTTATGCTCCACATCGCTCAGACGCGAAGCGACTACCGCGGCAATGACCGGCATGATGATACAGTTGAGCATCGGAAACTGATAAAGAAAAAACATCCAGCCCTGAATCAGGTCATTGGCATCCTTGTTGGAAATAGCCCAGCCCGCCCAAAGCAGCTGAACCGCCATCATCACCGCCACCACCAGCCAGATCTTGCGGCCTTTTGTTTTTAAAACCTCCATCCCGATTGCGGCGCTCATAAGCTCACCGCCGTTCCCGTCAGCTCCAGGAAAATATCCTCCAGGCTCTTTTTGCGTTCTTCAATCCGAACCAGGCCAATATTATTCTGTCCCAGCGCCTTACTGATTTCCGCCATCATCGTATCTTTCATCTGCGGAATAATCAGATAATCATCCTCGGCTTCCCAGGCCACGCCATTTTGACTGAGGAATGCTTTGGTCACCTCATTATTCATGGTTCGCACCGCCAAGTGCTGTTTACTGTACTGATGCAGCTTGGTCAGGCTATCCTGATAAACCAGTTCTCCTTCGCGAATGATCCCCACCCGGGTGGCCAGCTGATCAATTTCGCTTAAAAGGTGGCTGGAGACCACCACTGTCATGCCAAATTTTTGCGGCAGCGACTGAATCAGTTCCCGCATTTCCGAAATCCCAGCCGGGTCCAGCCCATTGGTGGGTTCATCCAGAATCAGCAGCTTAGGATAGCCCAATAACGCACTGGCCAGCCCCAACCGCTGTTTCATCCCCAGCGAATACTGGCTGACTTTTTTACTTTGCTGATTCTCCAGCCGGACTATTTTCAGTACTTCCGTAATGTTCTGTTTCGGTACTCCCCGCAGCGTTTGAAAGATCCGCAGGTTTTCCTCGCCGGTTAGATGCCCGTAATAGCTGGGTGACTCAATCAGCGAACCGACATTTTTAAGGTTTTCCAGGCGGTTTTTGCTGTTGACCCGTTTCCCAAAAACCGCAATCTCCCCTTCTGTGGGCTTAGCCAACCCCAGAATCATCTTCAGCGTCGTCGATTTTCCGGCGCCGTTGGGCCCCAAAAAACCATAAATCGCCCCTTCCGGAACCTTCAAATCGACATCCTTGACCCGATAAATATTTCCATATTGTTTGCTGAGACCCTCAGTCTCGATGATATTGCTCATAATATGCACTCCTTCTTTTTTATACCTTTATGATAGCCGATGAACCTTACGGCGGGTTGTCCCCGGCCTTACTTTTACCTTAATTTTGATCGTATCCGCTAACACCAACTAATTTTTCAGGTATAATAACTTGGGGGTGATTTGGATGAAAACAATTTTCGAAGCAAAACTTCTGGTTGTCGATGACGAACCGGAAATTATCAAGCTATTAAAAACAATCCTTCATCAGGCGGGTTTTGCTCAGGTGATCAGCGCTGAAAATTGCCGGCAGGCGCGGGAGCTTTTTGCTTTAGAAAAGCCCGATGGGGTCATTTTTGATGTGACGCTGCCGGATGGCGACGGGTTCTCGCTGATGCAGGAATTGCGGCAGCAGTCAAATGTGCCAATGCTGTTTTTATCGGCTCGGGATGAGGATGAGAACCGGCTCCTGGGACTGGGGCTGGGTGCCGATGATTACATCACCAAACCCTTTCTGCCCCGGGAACTGGTACTGCGCTTAAGCGGAATCCTGCGGCGGGTTTACCAGCCGCTGTTGACTAAGCCACCGGCGGAGGAATGTCTGGTACTGGGGGCGGTGACCGTCAATTTTAAAAGCGGCATCGTGCAGACCAGTGATGGTGAAAAAACATTGACTGCCAAGGAGCACGCCCTGCTGAAAAAGCTCTGGCAAAACCAGGGCCATATTGTCACCGCCGACAGCCTCTGTCGCAGCGCCTGGGATGATGATCTCTATGGCTATGAAAACACCCTGATGGTCCACATCCGAAGGCTCCGGGAAAAAATTGAGGTGGATCCTTCCCAACCCCAATACCTGCTGACCGTTCGCGGCATGGGTTATAAACTGGCCGCGGAAACCAAGCCATGAAAAGTTTGCGAAAAATCATCACCCGTTCAATTCTGCTGACGGCAACGATTGCACTGTTGCTGGTCGCCATCAATATGGCTTTTGCCACCAACTGGATGTTTAAATATTCCGGTAACCAGCCCCTTAAATATGCCATTGCCGATATTTCCGATGGCCTCACCAACACCGAGGGGACTTATGCGCTTAATCCCTCTGCCACTGCGATGATGGAAGAACAATATGTTTGGGCGATGCTGATTGGCCGGGATGGTCAGGTGATCTGGAACAAAAACCTGCCGGGAGATATTCCCCGGCACTATACCCTTACTGATGTGGCCTCCTTCAGCCGTTGGTATCTCAACGACTATCCGGTCTCGGTTTGGGAACATCCCGACGGTTTACTGGTTCTAGGCGACCCTAAAAGTAGCATCTGGAAATATAATATCACCTCCACCGAAGATACCATTTCCCATATTCCCGGTTTTTTGGCCGGTTTTTTGATCCTGAACGTTGTGGCAGCTCTGGTGCTGGCCTTGTTTCTGGGACTCTGGCTCTACCGCAAGCTGAAGCCCCTGTATAACGGCATTACCGCGCTACCAAAAAAAGAACCCCTGGCACTGCCCACCGGAGGTGTTACCGGGGAAGTAGCAAGGATTCTCAATGAAACATCGGTGATTCTCAGCCAGCAGGAAAAACAACTGACCCACCGGGATCAGGCTCGGACGGAATGGATTGCCGGGGTTTCTCACGATATCCGTACCCCGCTGTCGATGGTGATGGGCTATGCCAGCGAACTGGAAAACAACCTTATTCTGCCCGCCGCCGAACAAAATCAGGCCCGGATTATCCGTCAGCAGAGTCAACGGATTAAAGCTCTGATCAGCGATTTAAACCTGGCTTCCAAACTGGAGTACCATGCCCAACCGATGGAGCTGGCCCGGGTTTCGCCCGCCGCCTTAATCCGGGGCGCAGCGGTGGATTTTATCAACGACGGTCTCCCCGCCCCCTATTCCCTCGTTGTCGATGTGACCGAGGAAGCCAACGGCCCTATTTTACTTTGTGATCAGGCCCTAATTCGCCGGGCGCTGACTAACCTGATTGATAACAGTATCCGGCACAATCCCCGGGGCTGTGCGATTAAACTTTCGGTGATTAAATCGACGGTCGGCCTGGCGATTAAAGTCAGTGACGATGGCAAAGGCTATCCCCCTGAACTTATCAAAAATTCAGGGGGATTGGATGAATCACTGTTACTCGGAAACCACGGCTTAGGACTGATCATTGTTCGCCGGATCATGAAAATCCATGGCGGGAGCGTTGTTTTTGAGAATCTGCCTGATGGGGGCTGTGCGGCTGCACTTGTTTTTAGCTCTTAATACGCATCTTATCTTAGTAATCAGGTTGTCTTTGCAACTTATGTTCGATCAGTTGCTGAACAGGCTACGACGATCCTATCAAAATATCCTATTGTTTTAGAAACTATGTTCGATCAATTAAATTAAATTAAATTAAATATTGTAACAAGGAGCAATCCATGATGAACAAGGGGGCAGACCCTCGTCCGCACACTGCTTTAATTCAACTGATCGCTCTTAAATAAACACGCTTACCAAAAATTATTTTGTCAGCATCCCTCGCCCGATCACCGGTGCCAGTCGTTTGGCCAGTAGCACGCTCAAGGCAATCTTAATCAGATCCCCCGGCAGAGTCATCACAAATCCGGTCATCATCAGGGTAGCTGCGCCGACTGGGGTATTGAGGTAATAATTAGCGATGATATAGTACCAAGGCAGTCCCAAAGCATAGATCACTGCGGTTCCCGCTAAGGCAGCCAGCACCATCTGCTTGGTCGATTTGCCCGGGGTTCTTTCCGCCACCCAACCGGTAACAAAAGCCCCCAGGGCAAATCCGATAAGATAGCCAAAGCTTGGTTTTAATACATACAGCAAACCGCCGCCGCCGGAAAATACCGGCACGCCAGCCAGACCGATAAAGATATAAACCAGCACCGCAATCAGCCCGCCCCGAGACCCCAGCAGCAGACCGGCCAGAATAACAAACAGGGTCTGGAGGGTAAAGGGTATTCCCGGTAAGGGCACTTTAATCATCGCCCCCACCACGATCAATGCGGAAAATAATCCGCACAGCACCAGCATTCTTATATTAAGGGTATTTTTTTCAATCATTTCATGTCCATCCTATTCTAATTTTCTGTCAGTAATTGCTAAATCTTAAAGCATCGAACAATGGTTGCTTTGATGTCAGTTTCACAAACAATTTTGTAACGTGCAGGCGAACAATTCAAGGAAATGTTGTACGCCCTAGTATAAAAATTGTTTCGTGTAAACTGACAGCGAAGCTCACGACTGTCTATTAATTTCCTAAATCTTTCTAATACTGATTTCTCCTGAATTTAGGGTTTCTGTCTGTCCAAATTGATTTCTGATCATCAGACCGCCTTCGTCACTGATGTCCAGGGCGGTTGCTACTTCCCATTCATTATTTCTAAAAACCTTAATCTGTTTTCCCAAAACCATCGACTGGGTTTTGTATTCCTCTAAAAAATTCCGATTAGTCAGATCGTCACAGATCGTTAAGACCTCGTTAATAATTTCCGCCGCCAGCCGGTTACGGGTCAGGGCATCCGGTTTTTCATTAAACAGCGTCCCGACAATGTCTTCCAGTTCTTTGGGTAAGGCCGCTTCCGGCTGTTTGAAATTCACCCCGATGCCGATGATCACAAACTCGAACTGTCCGTTCTCAAAGTTGGTCACCGCCTCGGTGAGAATCCCCACAATCTTCCGGTCGCCCATAAAAATATCATTGACCCACTTGATCTGGGTATCAATACCAGTCACTTTTTTGATGGCCCGGCAAACCCCCACCGATGCGCCGGTGGTTAACAGCACCGCATCACGGGCGGCCACATCGGGTCGCAATACCAGACTCAAATAAATCCCGCTTTTGGGCGGTGAATAAAAGGAACGGCCCATTCGGCCCCGTCCCTGGGTTTGCTCTTCAGCGATAATAATAGTTCCCGTTTTTGCCCCTTCAAGTGCCAATTTCTTGGCTTCCTGATTCGTCGAGCCAAGGGTTTGATAGACAATCAGTTCAAGCTCCTGATTGGTCGGGGACAGCCAGGGGTGTATCCCTTCCGCCGACATCAGATCCGATTCGCTTTTTAACCGGTAGCCTTTGTTGGTGGTGGACTCTATTTCATAACCCGCTTCTTTTAGTGTTTTGATGGCCTTCCAGATGGCCGACCGGGAGACCTTCATGGTGCTGGCCAGCACTTCTCCGGAGAGATAGGTTTCGCGATTTTCTTCCAAGGTTTGTAATAATTTTTGTTTTGTCGACATTTTTTCACCTCTGGGGTTATTCTAACCAAAAAAAAAGCTATTGTCAACCATTTTTGTTGAAGTGGTCGACAATCTCTTTTTCATCCTGGTTATCCGATTTTATTTACTCATCTTATTTACTCATTTTTGAGCTGGTATAACGAAACGACCGTATCCTTCGTAATTAATTCATATTTCATCGCCAGAACAGCATAGAGCGTCTGGTTTTGTTGGGGATCATTATTTAAAACGATCCATTTAGGCGGATCATTTTCCAGTAGCTTATTGGTATCAATAAGCACCTGTGGGTCGTAGCGCCCCCACCATTCCTGCATCGTAAAATATTTATAACAGGGTGTGATATCCGCCTTTAAAAACCATCCGGCGGGAACCGAATAACCCAAAACACTGTCTAAATCGTCAGCCGGGATTAAATTTTTGATCGTCAGGGCATTTTCATAATAGCTGTTATTCGGTTGTTCGGCAATAATATCACGAACCATCTGATCTGCAAAGTTTACGTAGATGCCCACCGTTATTAGAAAAAGCACCAATACCCCGACTAGCACCACGCGATAATTTTCCTTGATCAGCGTTTTTCCATTTGTAACATAAAGCTCAATTAATAAAATAATGGCCAAAACAAAGCACGGCGTCGTTAAGATAAAATAATGGTAGAAAACCCCGCCCAGTAGCAGCGAAAAAAAGGTTATCAGCGAGCCGCTGATTAATAACCAGCCGATTTCCTTACCTGCTTTTTTGAGCACATAATAAGCGCCCATACTAAAAGAAAAAATCACCGGAGCAATGCCATAACTAAATTTTACAAACTCCGCTGGTGTTGATATCCCTGACATCCCACCAGCATATTTCAGATTAAACAGAAACGTCCCATAAATCATATCGCCCAAAGCATGATTTGCCAAAAAATAAATCGATACTGATAAACATACAAAAAACGAGCCACTCAGAAATGTCAGAACATTATCAAAAAAATTGCGAATCGACTGATTGGCTAGCAGTTGGATCATCACAACTAAGACGATCGCACCAATAAACGCCCCGTTATTTAAACGGATAAATACAATCAGCGTAAAGCAGATCCCATATACCAGCGCATAGATTGGTGGATGCTTAGCCTTTCCCAGGGGTTCTAACTTAAAATATTTTGTGGCCAGGTATAGCGGTAAGAATAGTAACGGCAAACTATATTCCTCCGATAAGTTTCCCCCTTCAAAGGTGGCGGCCAGAATTAACAAAAAGAAAACAATAGGCAGCCAACACCACTTTTTTTCAAAAAACAATCGCCCTATTTTAAAAATCAGAACTAGGTTTGCTGTCATAAAAAGCCCTTGTACCAAAAAGTTACCAAAACGATCGGGACTGATCCACCATCCTAAGGCTTCGATAAAAAACATGACCGGCCCCTTATGATCAAATAAATCCACATAGGGAATGTAACCAGCGGTTATGCCCTTGCCAATCAGTAAAAATATTGCCGAATCGGAGATACCAAAATTATCAATAAACAGGGGGCTGGTTCCATAAGCAAATACCAGTAGAAAAAGAACTGCGATTAACGCCAGAATTCCGTAGTCCAGAAGCGAATTTTTATATGTCTGCATTTAATTGCGTTCCTTAACAATGAAAATCGGTCGTTTTTTTGTTTCCAGATAAGTTTTGGCCAGGTATTGACCCAAAATCCCAATACTGAATAACTGAATCCCACTGATCAGGAAGATCAAACACACCAGCGAGGCCCATCCATAGGCGGAACCATGCCATAATATTTCCCGAATAATGATCACGACAATGGCCACAAACGATAGCATACAAAATAGTAGTCCGGTAGCTGATGCAAAGGCCAACGGTGCGGTTGAAAAACCGATGATCCCTTCCATTGAATAAAGGCATAACTCCCAGAAAGACCACTTGGTTTTTCCGGCTGCTCGCTTAGCATCCTGATAGGGCAGCCATTTTGTATTGAAACCAACCCATTCAAAAATGCCCTTTGAAAAGCGATTATACTCGCCGACCGACAGAACAGCTTCAACCACAAAGCGCTTCATCAATCTAAAGTCCCGTGCCCCTTCGACAATTTCCATGCCGGTCATCCGATTGATCAGCTTGTAAAAGCGTTTGGCAAAAAAAGAACGAATGTGGGATTCTTTCGCACGGCTTTCTCGGCAGGCTGCCACGCAGTCAACATCCTCATTAATCAGAGCCTCATACATGGGCATGATTAATGCCGGCGGATCCTGCAAATCAACGTCCATAATCCCGACATAGTTCCCTGAAGCATATTTTAACCCGGCATAAATGGCCGCTTCTTTACCAAAATTCCGGGAAAAGAATATGTACTTGATGCGACGATCTTTTTTATTGAGATCTTTTATGATCGTCAGGGTCTTATCTTTAGAACCATCATCAATAAACAGAATCTCAAAATCTACCGTTGGCATCTGAGAAATAACCTCATTCACCAGTGTATCATAAAAAAGGGGAATGACCTCTTCTTCACAATAACAAGGAATCACCATACTTATTGTTTGTTTCTCCATCATTCTTCACCTTAAACATTATTTTAATCCGCCTCAAAAACACAAAATACCTTTGTAAAAAAATAAATCCTGTCTTTGATTTTCCATTGGGTTTCAAGACAGGATTTTACTGCTAATTTCTTTTATTATACCACGAATCAGCTTAACGAATCAAAAAAGCCCGTGGTTTCTCGATTTTCTTCTAAAGTCTTAATAATTGTTTTAGCGTGATTTCTTAGCGCTGTTCGGCCGCCAACTAAAAAATCGATTATCAACTTTTTAAAAATAACGGTCGATAATCGTTTTTGAAACTGACCCTAGTCGGTTAATATAATTTTTGGAACACCAGGCTGGGAAAATTATTAAAAACACGGTGTTTTGGCGATAATTCCACCATTTCAGCTTCTTCTATCGCACTTCTTGCATCATAGTCAATTAATATTTTATTTCGTTCATAAATTGGATCTGGCACCGGCACTGCTGATAATAAGGACTGCGTATAGGGATGAGCCGGTCTTGTGAAAATTTCTTCGGTTGGCCCAATTTCCATAATCTTTCCATGAAGCATCACTGCCACCTTGTCACAGATAAATTTAATTATTGAAAGATCATGGGCAATCAAAAGAAACGAAAACCCATGCTCCCGTTGCAACCGCTGAAATAAGGTGATTATTTGAGCCTGTATGGAAACATCCAGTGATGCAATCGGTTCGTCAGCAATGATTAAATCCGGACTTGTACTCAAACACCGGGCAATCGCAACACGTTGTCGCTGACCACCCGATATTTCGGTTGGGTATTTCTTTTTAAAGGTGTGATCTAGTCCCACTTCCATTAAAAGGGTGTCCAATTTTTCCTGAATTTTATTTTTGTCTTGCAGCAATTTATTTACAACAATTGGCTCCGTTATAATTTCTTCAATTGTCATTCTGGGATTAAGTGCTGCTGCTGAATCCTGAAAGATAATCTGCATATTTTTGTTAATATCGCCTTTGTTTTTTCGATACACCCCCTTGTCCGAAATCAGATTTCCTTTAAAATAGACTTCGCCCGCTGTTGCCGGATAAATACCCATGATGGTTCGGGCAACTGTCGATTTACCCGATCCCGTTTCACCAACTAAACCAACCACTTCGCCTTTTTTAACCTCAAAATCGACGCCATTGACGGCTTTAATTGTTAAATCTTTATTGATTTTAAAATGCTGTTGCAGATTTGACACACTTAAAATTGGCTCTGAATTCATCATTCTTTTTCCATCCTTTTCAATGAAATTGGTGGTTTAATTTTGGGTGCTTTTTCATCCATCAGCCATGTTGCTACATAATGGGTGGGTGAGACTTCATACATCGGGGGCATTTCTTCATAATCAATGGCGAGAGCATATCGATTTCGTATCGCAAACGCGTCGCCTGGGGGTGGGTTTAGCATAATCGGTGGGGTTCCGGGAATGGTGGCCAACGACTCACCCGCCTTAGTCAGTGCCGGCAAAGCCGACATCAGTCCCCATACATAGGGATGTCTGGGGTTATAAAGTATATCTTCTGCGGTTCCAATCTCCACAATTTTTCCGGCATACATTACTGCCACGCGATCGGCAATTCTGGCAACAACACCCAGATCATGCGAAATAAACACAATGGAAATCCCGGTTTTATTACGGATATCTAACAGTAAGTCTAATATTTTTGCCTGAACCGTTACATCAAGCGCGGTGGTCGCTTCATCGGCAAACAAAATTTGGGGATTTGATACCAGGGCGATTGCCAGTACACAACGCTGTCTCATTCCGCCGGAAAAAAAGTGTGGCTGCAACGAAAACATCTCTTCCTCTCTGTTAATCCCCACCAAATTGAGCATTTCGATTCCCCGTTTTTTTGCCTCTTCCTTACTGACTTTATTGTGTTTAACAATAGCCTCTGTTATCTGTTTACCAATCGGAATTGTCGGGTTGAGGGTGGTCATCGGATCCTGAAAAACCATCGACATAACACCACCTCGCAGTTTTCTCATTTCCTTTTCTTTATAGTCGGTAATGTCTTCGCCATCGACAATGATTCGCCCTTGTTTGATTCTGGATGTTTTCGGGAGCAGTTTTAGAACGGCTTGGCTCATCACCGTTTTTCCACAGCCAGATTCTCCGACAATGGCTAATATTTCGCCTTTCTTCAGTGACAGGCTGACATCTCTAACCGCTTCAACCTCACCATTTTTCGTATCAAAACTCACTGACAAATTTTGCAATTGTAAAATCGGTTCCTCCATCTATTGCCCTCCCTATTCTATCGATAGATGCCGGATGCTCAACTGAACATCCGGCAAACAAAGAATGCTTACAGCCTTTTATTTTGTGCTTAATTATTTGTTAAGCGTCCAATCTTCAATATTCCACATCACACCAACGGCATGATGACCAAGAACGCGATCGGTATTGAGCCCGTCAAGTCCACTGATACTGACATAATTTCCATCCAGATAGGCAATCAGCACTGAAGCTGGCTGTTTTGCGAACGCTACTTCAAATTGACCATATAAGTCTTTTCTGGCTGTGACATCTTTCTCATGTCTGGCCTTTGTCAACAAGTCATCCACGACAGGGTTTGAGTATTTCATGGTGTTGGAACTACCAGCGGTGGTAAATTGGGCATAAAGTGCATCTGGATCAAATTCGACAGCGTAGCCTGATAAGAATCCATTGTATCCAGATTTCCAGTCGAATTTTGTAACCAGAACAATTTCCATATCCACACCGGCTTCTTTTAGCTGTTTTGAGACAATGTTGGCAATGTCAATTCGTTCTTCTTCATAATCCCGAACCTGAATGGTAAAATGGAATCTTTCCCCATTTCGTTCATAAATGCCATCAGCGCCTTTCGTCCAGCCCAATGCCTGCATTTCCTGGGCAAATTTGTTCAGATCTAATGTATAAATATCAGCGGCAGTATTTCCACCAAAGGCATTTAACTGAATCGGGCTGTATGCAGAGCTTCCCTGATTATTGAGCACACTCTTAACCACGGACTCTTTATCAATTGCATAGTTGAGAACCCCAACAGAATCCTTGTTTTTTATCCAGAAATCGGTTCGATTATCCACTGAAATCGCCCGATAGTCGGCGGTTGTAAAATCGATATTTTGATAACCATCTTTGCCTCGGAATTTTTCTGCATAGTTTGCGTTCAGCCAGGCTAGATCGGCTTCACCGGATTCAAGCATCAATGCTTTAGTATTTTCGACCGCAACGGTTTTATAAACCACCCGATCGATATTTGGCACCTTATCGTAATAATCGGCATTCTTTTCCAGGGTGATAGTTCCCCCTGTTTTATCCCACTCGACAAATTTGTAGCGGCCGGTTCCCACAGGCGCCTGATTAAAGGATGCGGTGGTCAAATCCTGACCATCCAATAAATGTTTGGGAGCAATTCCAATGGTAAAATTGTCCAGCATGGCGGCGTTGAATTGGGAAAGCGTAATCGCCACGGTGTTGTCATCAATTGCCGTCACACTAGCAATGTCGGTATAGTTACTTAATACACTGGCCGATAAGGTGGTATCTTTTGTCAGCTTATCGTAGGTGAAAACAACATCCTGTGCTGTTAACGGTTGGCCATCATGCCATTTCACTCCTTTTCGCAATTTAAAGGTATACGTTAATGAACCCTCATCATAGGTATAACTTTCAGCCAAATCGATGATTGGCTTGCCTGATGCATCATACTTCATTAAACCCGAGAAAATGATCCCAGCCAATTCACTGCCCTCGTTAATAATCGGGTTAATGGAATCTGCGGTTTCTCCAGCGTATACCAGAGTGTTTGACAGATCCGACCCAGTCGATGATTTTTTATCAGCCGATGCTGAGGAGCACCCCGCAAGACTTACCATGGTACTTACACAAAGTACCCCAACGAACAATTTGACAATCTTTTTCTTTACATTCATAACTTTTTCTCCTCTAAAATTATCTAAACAGTATCTCAAAAATCAGAGATAACTTTCCCGCTTATTTGTTTCTTTTCTAAAATAGTATGCAATATTGGTAACACACACCAGGGTGGTAATCAGAAATACTCCCGGAAAGATAATGACCCACCATGAATTTGACAGCAACGCTTTGTTAGCCAGAGACAGCATACTACCCCAGGAAACGACATCAATGGGCAATCCCAAACCCAAAAAGCTGAGCGTCGACTCCATCGAGATGCTGAGTCCAATGCTGGAGACTACCACAAACATAATGGTGGAGATAAAATTGGGAATCAGGTGTTTTATCATAATATGAAAAAAGCCGCTCCCCATACATTGTGCCGCCAGGACATACTCACTACTGCGGATCTGTCTGACTTCACTCCGGACAATTCGCGCCAGACCGCACCATCCGGTCACCCCAATGACAAATGATATTTTTACAATATTCTGGGTTCCCATTACCGATGTCAGCAATAAAATCAACAGTAGGTTGGGAATACTGTTCATCAGCTCGGGAATTCGCATCATGATTGAATCAACCCGGGAATTCGCGGTTCCGCTGACACAGCCATAGATAACACCAATCACGGTGATAATCGCCATCCCCAATAAACCGATCAGAATGGATACCCGACCGCCATACCAGATCATCGAATAAATATCTCTTCCCAGGGAATCAGTGCCAAAATAAAATTCTGAGTTTGGCGGTTGATTAAGATTTTGTAGATAAAAACCGGTCGGATCATGATTATAAACCTGTTCCGCAAAAATACAGCCCAGAATGATAATCCCAAGAATAACCATAGACAGGATCGGCATCCCTTTTATCTGCTGCCAGAAGGAAATCTTTTTCTCTGCTGATTCGTATGTTTTGTAATTCGCCCCGACTAGGACAAAGGGGTCTGTGGCGTTTCCTTCCATGCGGTCACCTCCGTTAATTTCATTCTGGGATCAATGGCTTCATTGATAAACTGGGCAATAATACTGCTGGAAACAACCATAACGCCGGTAATGAGAACAATCAACATCAATAAATTGTAATCATGATATTTGGCACTGGTAACCGACAGCGCTCCAATCCCCGGATAATTAAACACGGCTTCAGCAATAAAGGTCCCACTGAGAACATGAGGAATGGAGATCGCCATAATGTTGACAATGGTTGGTGCCACATTTCGAAAACAGTGTTTTAAAACGACCTCCGACTTCGTACATCCTTTTGATTTAGCCAGCAGCACATATTCTTTTCGGATTTCATCCAGCAGTTTGTTTCGGATCATGTAGGCGTAATACCAGAGATGACTAAGTATCATTACCGTCAGGGGCAAAATCATATGCTGGATGCGGTTAAAAAGATCATCCGATTTACCAATATCATAAGCGCCACTACTGGGAAGCCATCCCAGATTGATGCTAAAAATCAATACCAATACAACTCCCAGCCAAAATGACGGGATATAATAAGCCGCAGTTCCCACCTTACAGATAATCCGGTCAATCCAGGTGTCTTCATGCATGGCACAAAATAATGCCAAAATCGTTGCCAGCACAAATACCAGGATATAGGCAGTGCCCCCGAGAACCAGGGTGTTTCCGATTAACGGGGCAATCACAGCCAATGCCGGCATTTTGTATTTTAGCGACATCCCAAAATCACCTTGCACAGCATTGCTGATCCATTTAACATACTGGAGTGCGATGGGGCCATCCAGTCCCAACCGCTCCCGTGCGGCATCCAGTTCAGGGGATGTCATCGACTCGACTGCATCGCCATAATAGGACTCCAGCGGATCGCCTGGCGCCAGACGGGCAAAGTAGAAAACCACAATTGATAAAAGCAGCATCGAAAGCAAAAACCATAGCGTTCGTTTGACTATTTTCTCGATTAACATCGATTTGCTGTTCAATCCTCACACTCCCAACTTATGGATTTAATTGCGGTCTTCATGAAATCAGCACACCCGTTTCTGATACCTTTGTTCCCATCAGAACAAACCATGGATCATAATCATATCCCGGACGGGTCAAACCCGGTAACTTTTGTATCTGCACTTCAACAAGACCGTTTCTTTCCAAAAGCTCTTTCAGTTCTTCCATGCGAGCGCTCTTTACTACCAGATGGTTATCCACTTCTTCATCTTCATAAATATTAACCTTGCCAATATTTAGTCCAACGCCCTCTTTCATCCGGTTAAAACACATAATTTTTCCCCCTGGTTTCAAAATTCTCAGCCATTCTCTGATTGCCAGATCCGGTTCAACCAGTGTCCAGATCAGCCGGGAATTGATAATAAAATCAATGGTCTCGTTCATAAAGGGCAGATTTAAAACACTCCCTTCCATAAAAATGGCATCAGACGCTGCTGTTTTTGCATGCTTAACTGCATAATTCATCATCTCTCTTGATATATCAATCCCGATGGTTGAATGACCCAGCTTTGCCGTCATATTTGCCAGAAAGCCGGTTCCGGTTCCCAGATCCAGAACATTTTTATTCTGATCCGTCCCTAAAAGATTGTTAAGCGCCTCCATCCATGCCTGCAAATCCTCCGTATCATGATCAGCATCAAACGAATCAGAACGCTTGTCCCAGTACGCTTCAATTTTTTTTATTACTCCAATTACTTCCATTTTTTCCCCTTTCAAAAAACAAAAAACCACGAAAATTGATTTCTATCTACGATAGGACACTCAACCTTCATGGCTAAATTAATTGATTAAATTTTAAAATAAGTTTTCAGACAAGTCTTTCAATATTTTTGTGTTTGACAGTATATACCTGTAGATATGTTATTCCAGTAAAATCCATTTGTCAATCATTATTTTGAACATCCTAACATCCGGTGAAAAAATCAACAATCATGTTTAATTCTCTCTTTTCCCACGCTCCAAATCATAATTCCAATCATCGATGTCATCTTTTCAGAATATTTCCCATCCCTGTCACGATTACCAAAAATATACGCTTTAATCTTCGCTACTTTTATTCGACTAAGTTCCGTATAACAACCATATTCATGACAGATCGCCTCAAGGGCTTCTTCCGGATCTTGAATTTTCACCCATTCAAATGGTGAGTAACTCATTTCTGGTCTGTACCCCATTGAATAAACGAGATTGAAAGCATGTAGTATTTCATTACGCCCACTTTCAGGGAGAGCCCTCTCAAATATGATCTCATGTAGTTCAGCTTTTCTTGTGTTTTTTGACAGCCCTGAGAGCGAACTATAACAACAAATATCTCGGGAGGTTTGATTCATTTTTATCAACCCCTCAACGTTGCAGATCCCGGTATTCAGGTTTGAAATAACCAGGTCAAATTGTTTATGATAGTCTGGGCTCTCACTATCAACTTCAGACCAATCTTTATGAAGGCTGGCTATATTCTCCAAACCAGCCTTTTGTGTTTTTTCCGCTAATATTCTGAGCATGCTTTCTGAGCAATCCAGTCCAATAATTTTTTTACAGTATTTTGCAAGTTCGAGGGCATATATTCCCGTTCCACAGCCAATATCCAAAACCACCGTCTCCTTGTTTAAAATGTCTTTTGCTTTCAAGAGTTTAATGGTTTTATCAATTCTGCGACGATCCTTTTCCATCGTTTCATCGTATGAAAGGGCAATTTTATCCCATATTTGAGTCCCCGTTTTATTTAAGGAATCGACGGATTCATTATTTCTTTCAATCGCTGACGACCACTGTTCGCTTGCAAATTTTTCATAATTCTTCAAGAACGATACTTTTTGATTCAATTATTTCTCCACATCATTCCTTGATATCAACAACATATAAGTCTGGTCTGAATGTTACATCAATTGCAAAATTCTCCACCTTTTTATTGGTAGCATACAAAGTCACGTCATTCCAAATTGGAATAATATAATTTTTGTCACTGATTAGTTTCTGAATTTGACTATAGTAATCCTGTCTTTTTTTCTTGTTTGGTTCAACGGCCACTTTTTGTATCAAGGCATCAAGGTCGGCATCGTTGATCCCGTAATTTCGGGAAACGTTATTGGCTCCAGTGCTGAGTGCATTTCTTACAAAGAAGAAATTTGGTTCTCCTGAGGATACCGTAAATGGTTGCGGTGCAATATCATATGTCCCTTCTTTTAAACGTTGCGTCCATGTTGCCGAATCGACTGTTTCAATCTGTGCTTCAATCCCAATCTCTTTTAACTGTGCTTGAATCGCAATAGCAATGTCCTGATAAGGCCATCTGCCAAGCAGCGATGAATTTAACAAAATGATCGGGGCTGGCGTTTCTCCACTCACTGCTTCTGATTTTAATTTTTTTGCTTCTTCACTGTTAAATTGATACTTGCAGTCAACCGTCCAGTCTTTTGATGCTGCACTTAAAACGCTCATTGACGACTTACCATAGCCCAGCAGAATTTTATTAACGATCGTATCCCGATCGATGCTTAAGCTTAATGCATCACGAAGTTCCTCATTATTAAATACCTTGCCTTCGCTAGTATTCATAAAGTAATAATGCACCGTACCTACTAATTGTTCACTTAGAACTAAATTTTGGTCACTCTCAATTTGAGCTGCCTGTTGAGGCAAAATGCCACCTACATCAGATATGACATCAATTTCTCCACTTTGCAACGCAGCAAGTCGTGTTGTGGGATCGGCGATATTTTTAAATTCCACCGTATCCAATTGAGGTTCTCCCAGATGATAATCCGCAAATTTTTCTAAATAAAGAACCTGCGTTTGTTCGTTGTATTCCTTGTATTTATATGGACCAGTCCCATAAGGGAAGGTAATGGCCTTATTTTCGTTAAACGAACTGGATGCAAACATTACCCCGTTTTCATAAACCAACCGCGTATTAAAATCCGGTATCGGTTCTGCATGGGTGACCGTAAATGTCGTCTCATCCACGACACTCATGTTTGTAATTTTCCCAAACTCGCCAACGGATTCGTAGGCTGGATCATATTCTTTCTTAACGGTATTGAAATGATATAAGCGATCCAGATTCAAAATGGCACCCTCTGAATTCAAGGTGCTACCATCATGAAACTTAACATTTTTCTTTAATTTGATTGTCCATGTCAACCCATCCTCAGAGGGTGCCATCGATTCAGCTAACCACATCACCGGATTCATGTCGTTATCAAAACGCGCTAAAGACTCCCAGACATTGCTGCTTCCATGAACATATACGTTTGACCCCTCCCCCAACCAGAATGTTCTCCCGGCACCAATAATTAAATCCTTTGGTTCATCCGGTGCTGTTTCTGCAGATGCGGAGCACCCTGTAAACAGCAGCAAAACCGACAATAAAACAGTCACCACACTCATTACTTTTCTCTTCATTATTTTCTCCTTCAAAATGATTTATCAGAAATTAAGACTCTGTCCTAATTCAAGAACTTTTTTATACCTATAGTCTTGCTTTCAATAACTTTTGCGTGTAGGGATGATGATTGTCCAGGCTCCCGAAATTTTTTGCAATCTCCAGAATTTTTCCATTTTTCATGATCGCCTTTCGATTACAAAAATCATCCACAAGACCAATATCATGAGAAATGAACACCATCGTCACATCAAAGTTTTGATTCAACTTTTTCAGTAATTCAATAATCTGTTTTGACGTAATCATATCCAGATTCGATGTCGACTCATCCAATATTATACAGTCCGGCTTTAACGCAAGCGCTCTGGCGATTGAAACCCGCTGTCGTTGACCGCCACTTAATTGTGCCGGTTTTCGAGAAGCCCATGAACTGGAAAGGCCCACGTCTTCCAATAATTTTTCAGCAATTCCCTGCTCCGGAAGACGAAAATTTTTCAGCGGCTCGGTTATTATTTTTTTTAACGTCATTTGCGGATTAAGTGACGAACTACTATTTTGAAACACTGCCTGCATACGTTTTCTCACCGGCAAAAAATCCCGATACGATTTCAATTTGGCGATATCAACGGTGTCAAATACAATTTCTCCACTATCTGGTTTAGTCAGACCAAGCATGAGATTCACAAGCGTCGTTTTTCCGCAACCACTTTCACCGATTAGTCCAAAGATTTCCCCTTTTTCAATGGTAAAACTGATATCATCCACTGCCGTATTATTCACAATGATTTTTTGTTTTCTTTTGTTTTCTTTTTTATAAGTCTTCGTTACTCTATTTATTTTAATTAATTCTGTCACGATCTATCGCCTTTCTTTTTTAGATAATTGATGCAATTAACTCAATGGTGTATGTCTCTTGAGGCGAACTAAAAATTTCCGCTGTCGCATTCTGTTCGATTATTATGCCGTCTTTCATGATAATAATGTCATCACAAACACTCTTTAACTCCGCCAGATTATGAGAAATATAGACCATCGCGAGATTTTCTCTCGCTTTCAAACTCTTTAACTCCATGATGATCTGCTTCTTGATTGAAGCATCAATGGCTGATGTTGGTTCATCTGCTATTAACACCTGCGGTGAAAGCGACAACGCCGCCGCAATGACAATGCGTTGTTTCATTCCGCCGCTAAGTTCATAAGGATATTTATTCATCACCTCCGCGGCATCCGCAAGGTGTACCGACTCCAGTTTGTTCAGGATTATTTTATCGAGCACGCTTTTATCTTTGGAAACACTTGCCAAAATATCATAAAATTGGCGCTTAATAATCCTCACAGGATTTAATGCCGTCGAAGGATCCTGAAAAACCATCGAGATTTCTCTGCCTCTTATTTTATCCATTTTTTTGCGACTGCGTTTTAACAGATCTTTCCCCTGAAAAATAATTTCTCCCTCAATGACGGCATTAGCAGAAAGAATACCGAGTATTCCTTTTGCGATGGTACTTTTTCCGGAACCACTGGCCCCAGCGATACCCAACACCTGACCTTCTTCCAGCGTAAAGCTCACCTCAGAGACGGCCAAATAGCTGGTGTCTTCTATTTTATAGGATATGGAAAGGTTGTTCACTTCCAGTAACCGCATTCTATAGCCCCTCCAGTTCCTCATTTGAAGCCAGCGCATCGCCAATCAGATTAAACGCCAACACCACTGCAATGATGGTGATAATCGGATATAGAATCATTTGGGGTGACTTTGTGATATACATCCTGGCCTCATTAATCATCATTCCCCACTCCGCTTCGGATGCCTGGGCGCCTAATCCAATAAATGATAATCCTGAAATTGTCAGTATCGTTGAGCCAATATCCGTTACAATTAAAGTCCCGATGGTATTTTTTATATTCGGCAGGATATGCCAAGTGATGATATGAAGGTGATTCGTTCCTGCTACCCGGGCGGCTTTGACATAGTCGGCATTTTTTACCCCGATAACTAACCCCCGAATAACCCGCGCATAATTGGCCCAGGACACAATGGCAATGGCAATCATAATATTTAGCACACCCGGTCCGAGCATGCCTGCGATTACAAGTGCAAAAAGAATTCCGGGGAAGGCAAGCAAAACCTCACACAGCGCCGTAAAAATTTTATCAATCAGCCGGTCTGAAAAAATTCCGGCTACTGTACCAACAAGAGTTCCGATCGAAATTGAGACCAGCAGCACGAGACCGGTAACCATTAAAGACGTTCTTGCCCCGTATAATAAACGCGATAAAATGCAACGCCCCAGTTGATCTGTCCCTAACGGGAATTCTCTTGATGAATGGTTTAAGCTATTCATGACATCAATTTTTTGGGGATCATTCGGCGCTAGAATCGGTGCAAATATCGCCAGACCGATCACAATTAAGACCAACAGAATCCCGATTAACAACTGTATCTTTTTTATTTTCATCATTATCTCCAACTAGCCATTGGGCTGGTATTAACAGTCCATAGATTAAATCAACACCAATATTGATCAGCATATAAACACTGGCCATTATCAGCGCATACGCTTGAATCACCGGATAATCTCGCCCATAGATTGCTTGTACCAGGAAACTGCCGGCTCCCGGCCATGCAAAAAGGGTTTCGATAATGGCCGACCCTCCCAATAATCCCCCAATCATTAATCCGATTGATGTGATAATTGGTGGCAGCGCATTTTTAAGGATATGATTTTTCACGATGCGAAAGTTGCTGACCCCAAAAACTCGTGCTGCAGTGACATGATTCATCTTAATAACTGCCAACATTTGAATCCGGATGAGTCGCGCCAATCCTGCCCCAGCAATAACACCAATTGATAAAGATGGCAAAATAAGATGCTTCAATCCACCGATCCCCATAACCGGCAATAATTTAAGATTCACACCAAAAACAAGAATCAGCAATATTCCCAGACAAAACGATGGAATCGATATGGCAATGGTATTATACAAAGAAATCCCCACATCCAGTATTTTCCCTTTTTTAAGTGCTGACGCAATACCGAGCGGAAAACCGATCAGAAGCATCGCAATGGTTGCTCCAAATGTTAACAACAAGGTCGCTGGTAGTCGAACCATAAATTCATGTAAAACCGGTTGATTTGTTTTATATGAATTTCCAAAGTCACCTTTTATAACATCCATCAGCCAATCAAAATATTGTACCGTCCAGGTTCGGTTTAATCCCAGGTATTCTTCTGCCTCCAGCCGTTCTTCCAGGGTGGGATTCTCTTTGTTTGAAAGCAGTGTATCCACCGGATCTCCTGGTGCTACCCTCCCCATCACAAAGGTAAGCAGCGAAACACCCAGCAATACAAAAAAAGCGTATAAAATTCTCTTACTTATATACTTAATCATCTATTCTACCTTCTTTATTTCGACGTAAATGATCGCATCAATAAAAAAAAGCCACGAAAAAATGTGCCGGTCTACAAACCGAAACAAGTCTTCATGACTTTGTATATACAGGTATTAATATGAAACTATCTTCTCATAACCGATGCGTTGAGTCAACTCATTTTTTTCAGCAAATGAAAAATTCATTTAGAATACATTTACTGAGCCAGCACTGCCAACGCCTTGACAATAATGTCAAAATTCTTCGCCATACTGTCAATGCTCCAGAATTCATCAGTCTGATGACAGGTGTTGATCTCACCGGGAAAGACGCCGCCAAAAGCTACGGCGTTATCAAAGGCCCGGGCATAGGTTCCGCCGCCCGAGACAATCGGACCGCTAGTATCGCCAGTGTAGTCGGAATATACTTTTTGCAGCGATGTGACCAGAAAACTGTCCTGATCCACATGCAGCGGCAGCGTTTCATGATCCATTTTCAGGGAAAACCCGAGATCGCCAGTGGCTTTCTGGATCGCTGCGCAAATATCGCTGCTCTTCATCGTCACCGGGTAGCGGATATCACAGCGGAGCACGGCGATATGATCATCCGCATAAGCAATGGCTGGATTAAGGGTCAGATCCCCTGACACCTGATCAGACCGGTTAATTCCAAAACCTTCCGGCGTCGCCCGATCAAGCAGCTCCAAAATCGGATGCTGGATGCCCGCCGCCCGTAATTCTCCCGCCAGTTTTAGTAGCGCATTATCACCTTTTTGCGGATCGGAAGCATGAGCGGATTTACCCCTGGCTTCGTAGCTCTGGCCATTGTAATCAGCCCGGGCAACATCCGGAACCGAATTAATCTGTTTACCGCTGCTTAGGTTTAGCACCGGTCGGCCAGCCTCCAATTCTTTTTCGAAAATTACATTCATGATACCCTTTTCCGCAAAAATAACCGGGAAGCCGGAATCCGGCGAGAAGGCGTAGACCGGTGTTTCTTCAGTTTCTTTGTAGCGTTTCATACAAGCCCAGCTGCCACCTTCTTCATCGCCGCCGATAATCAGGCGAATCCGTTTATTGATCGGGACCTGGGCCTCTTTCAGGGCTTTCAAGGCAAACAGGGCAATGATGGTGAGCCCTTTATCGTCCAATACCCCACGGCCATAAACCGTATCGCCGTCAATAGTCAAGTCAAACGGCGGCACGGTCCAATCATCGCCCACTTCCACCGTATCAACATGCGTGATCGCTGCTACCATTTCCGGGCCTGCTCCGAATTCCACGTAACCACAATAGCCGTCACAGTTTTTGGTGGTCAAGCCGAAACTTTTACCCAACTCTAACACGTAATTGATGGCCTCATTGATGCCGGTTCCCAAGGGCGCTTCTTGAGTGACCGCTCCAGTGTTGGCGTTCACCGACTTTATTTGTAACAGCCCTCGTAGGGCCTCTAACACTGCTTGTTTATCAAAATGAATGGTCATGTTTTCCCCATTTCTGTCGCTATGATTTAGGGTTAGCGCATGGCCACCCCTGCTATTATTGTACCAGACTTTCCAGGGCTTTAGTGATAATATCAAAATTCTTGTTCATGCTGATTATGCTCCAGTACTCATCGGTCTGATGACAGGTGTTCGGTTCCTCGGGGAATCGCCCTCCAAAAGCCACGGCATTATCAAAGGCCCGGGCGTAGGTGCCGCCGCCAATTGCCTTGGGGCCAGTCGTATCCCCAGTATAATCTTCATATATTTTTTGCAGGGCATCGATAAGATAACTTTCTTTCTCAATATGGAGCGGTGGCAAATCATAATTGATGTTAACCGAAAAACCCAGGGGGGTAACAGCTCTTTCAATGTGATCCCGGATGTCGGTTCCTTTCATGGTTACCGGATAACGGATATCGCACTTTAGCACCGCTTTTTCCTGATTGACATTGGCAATTGATGGATTAACGGTAAGTTTCCCGGAAATTTCATCTTCAAAATCGATATTCAGTCCTTCCGAGGTGGCAATGTCGATAAGATCCAGAAAGGGGTGTTCCAACCCCAGCATTCTCAGCTCACCGGCCAATAAAAACATCGCATTGATCCCCTCATGGGGCTGAGATGCATGAGCGGGTTTACCAGTACTTTCATAAACAGCATCACTAACAATGGCCTTGGCGTAATCGGGAACAGTATTGATCTGATTGCCGCTGAAAAAGCCCAGGTTGTGAATCGCCGGCTCCAGATGCTTTTTGATGCAGACATTCAGAATACCCTTTTCGGCATAAATGGCCGGATACCCGGAATCTGGTGAAAAGGCATAGGTCGGAGCTTCTTCAGTGGCTTTGTAGCGGTTCATACAATGCCATTGTTCGCCTTCTTCATCGCCACCGATAATCAGCCGCACCCGTTTATTGATCGGCACTCCACTATCGGCCAGGGCCTTCATGGCATAAAGCGCCACCAGGGTCGGACCCTTGTTGTCGATGGTGCCCCGGCTATAGGCCTTGTCCCCGTCAATGGTCAGATCAAAGGGATTGACCGACCAGCCGTCCCCCACCGGCACAGTATCCACATGGGTCAAAATGCCAATCATCTCTTCGCCCTGACCCATTTCAACATAACCGCAATAACCGTCACAATTTTTGGTTCTAAAACCAAAGCGCTCGCCCAGTTCCAGAACATAATTGATGGCCTCGTTAATGCCAATCCCCAGGGGCGCCCCCGGTATCACCGGTCCGGCATCGGCATTGGTTGAATCAATTTGCAGCAGCCCCTTCAGGTCGTCTAACAGGTCTTTTTCCTTAAGTTTATCGTTCATCTTTTTTTAATGATGCCTCTCCAATATATTCAAAACGTTTGATCATAACCCCGTCTTTTTCGATGATTTCGTTCCACATCGCAGCCGGCCGCACCCACAGCCCGCCTTCGCCATACAGGGGTCGGTAAATTACCATGGCTTCCAGGGTTTCACTGTGGCTACCAACCCCAATCACTTCGTATTCATTGCCCTTATAATGCCGATAACGGCCGGGTTTGATTATCTCTTGTTTCATTACTGATTGCTCAACTTTCGCTTTCTTCTTGCCGTAAATCGTGATATTATATACAAAGATCCTTAAGAAATTGCCTAACTTTTCTTAAGCCTAACGATCAAATAACTCATTACTTTTTTATACAAAGGAGCTTCTTATGCAAAAATGTTTTTCCTGCGGTATTGAACTTACTGACGATGATATTTACGAAGTAAAAGGCAAGATTTTTTGTGATGACTGTGCCTTAGGCCAGCATAAGCTGGTGCAAACCTGTGACCCCAGTGCGGTTCACAGCGCCAAGCTCGATCGCCAGCGATCCGGCCACACCGGAACCCAGGGGCTGACCCCGCGTCAAAAAGAATTCTATGACTACATCGTCGCCAATAATGGGGTAACCGTTCCTCAGTTTGTTGAAAAATTTGGTCTGACCCCTGAAGAAGTCAGTGCGGAACTCAGTGTCTTAAGACATTCCGAGCTAGGTAAAGGACAAAAAAGAGCCGACGGTGTTTATTTTGTAACCTGGGAATCCTGATTTTTTAATATCAATAAGAGTGCAGGACGAATTTTTCAACTGGTATTCTTATTGTTGATTATAAAAAACAATAAAGGAGAATTTTATGAAAACAAGACAGGAAATAAAAGCGATCGCCAAGCAGAACTTTTCCGAGAATTACTGGATCTGTGTCGGCGCAACCGTATTGGCACTGGTCGTGATTGGCGCAGCTTCCGGGGTCACGTCCTTTTTAGGCGGAATAGGTGGTCTGATTATCTGGGGACCGATGATGGTTGGCCTGCAGTTTTTTTCACTATGGATTTACCGTGCTGAATTACCAGCCCCGACCATTGAAGACATGTTTAAAACCGGATTTTCAGACTTTGGTCGAAAACTGGGGGGGATGCTGTGGATGGAATTATTTGTTTTTCTCTGGTCTTTACTCTTTGTTATACCCGGTATTATTAAGTCCCTCGCCTATAGTTTTACCCCCTATATTTTGGCTGAATATCCCAATGTACCGGCCACCGAGGCCGTTAAGATTTCAATGCGGATGACCGAGGGGCATAAGGGCGAAATTTTTGTGATGTCCCTTAGCTTCTTAGGATGGTTTTTACTGAACGGATTTACCTTTGGTATTCTCGGTATCTTCTATGTGAACCCCTACTTCTTTACCAGTATGGCTGGACAATATGAAGATCTTAAGGAATTAGCACTTCAAAACGGTGTCGTCAGCATCGATGAACTCGTTTAAAACTTATTTAAAACAGGAGGCAGAATTTTTCTGCCCCCTGTTTTTTAATTTGCTATTTCGTTGATTAAGTTGACCATTTCAATCGCCGTCAGGGCACAGTCATAGCCTTTATTGCCGGCCTTGGTTCCGGCCCGTTCAATTGCCTGTTCTATGTTTTCGGTGGTCAGCACCCCGAAGATTACCGGAATTTCGGAATTAAGTGAAACATGAGCCACACCCTTTGAAACCTCACTGCAGACATAATCATAATGGGTAGTCGAACCGCGGATCACTGCTCCCAAACAAATGATGGCATCATATTTTCCCAGTTTGGCCATTTTGGCTGCAATCAGAGGAATCTCAAAGGCCCCCGGTACCCAGGCCACGTCAATGTCATCTTCCTTCACATCGTGACGCTTTAAACCATCAATGGCTCCGCCCAACAGCTTTGAACCAATAAATTCATTAAACCGTGCCACCACAATCCCCACTTTAATTCCCTTTGATACTAAATTACCTTCAAATACATTCATTGTCTTCTCCCTATATTTTATTTTTATATAATGTCTCTTAGTTATAATTTAAAATGTGACCCATTTTTTCCTGTTTCGTTTTTAAATAAAACAGGTCATGACTGGATGCTTCCATTTGGATGGGAACCCGCTCCACCATTTTCAGCCCAAATTCTGACAGACCGTCCATTTTTTTGGGGTTATTAGTTAGCAACCGCAGTTGTTTTATCCCCAAATCGCTTAAAATCTGAGCGCCAATATAGTATTCCCGCATGTCTTCCGGGAACCCCAGTTCAATGTTAGCCTGAACCGTATCCATGCCCAGATCCTGAAGGGCATAAGCTTTAAGCTTGTTGATCAAACCAATCCCCCGGCCTTCCTGACGCATGTACAGCAGCACCCCCCGGCCTTCTTTTTCAATAGCAGTCATCGCCGCCCCAAACTGATCACCGCAATCACAGCGGATCGAACCAAAGGCATCGCCAGTTAAACATTCGGAATGAACCCGGCACAACACCGGGCTAGCACCACTCACATCGCCCTTAACCAGAGCCACATGATGTTCGCCATTAAGCTTATTGACATAGCCATAAGCCATAAATTCACCGTATTTGGTGGGCATTTTGGTGACTGTCACCCGCTCCACCAGTTTTTCATTTTGTTTGCGATAGTCCTGCAGATCCTTGATGGTAATGAATTTCATCTGATGGGTCTGGGCAAACGCAATCAACTCCGGGGTTCGCATCATGGTGCCGTCTTCTCGCATAATTTCACAGCACAGACCGCACTCTTTCAGTCCGGCCAGTTTGACCAGATCAACGGTTGCCTCAGTATGGCCATTTCTTTCCAGCACCCCATTTTCCCTGGCCACCAGCGGAAACATATGTCCGGGTCGCCGGAAATCTTCCGGTCTGGCATTCTCGTCGACGCACTTGATGGCGGTGACGGAACGTTCTGCGGCCGAAATGCCGGTGGTGGTATCGACATGGTCAATGGACACGGTAAAAGCGGTACCGTGGTTATCAGTGTTGTCTATCACCATTTGGGGAACCGCTAGTTTTCGCACCAGTTTTTCACTCATCGGCATGCAGATCAGCCCTTTTCCATAGACGGCCATGAAGTTGACGTTTTCGGTAGTTGCAAATTCGGCCGCACAGATAAAGTCGCCTTCATTTTCCCGATCATCATCATCGGTAACAATGATAATTTTGCCGGCTCGTAAATCTTCCAATGCTTCTTCAATGGTATTAAATTTAAACATAGTACCCTCTCTTATTTTAAATTTCTAAAATTTTACTAAATACTGCCGTACCGATCAATTGTTAATCTATTGTATGCTGCAAGCTCGGACAGGTTACGCCGTGTCCGCCTTGATGCATACAACATGCGAACAATTGTCGGTACTAAGTTGCACTCTTTGACAAGCTCAAGTTTTTATACCAAGATCACTTTAAAACCCGGCCTCGGTCAGAAAATCAATGGTCAAACCACTGGATTTTTTCTGGTTGCGATCTGTTTTTGAAGGTGGATTCAACAACAGGCTTTCAATATATTTGCCCACCAGGTCGTTTTCTAAGTTGACCAGATCTCCGGATTTCTTGATTCCCAGGATTGTCTGCTTAACCGTGTGGGGAATGATGGACACTTTAAAGCAATCGACTGTCATTCCAATGACCGTTAAGCTGATGCCATCAATAGCAATGGAACCTTTTTCGATGATGTAGCGCAGTATTTTCGGCGGTGCCTTAATCTCAAAGATCACCGCATTATCATCTTTAGTGATTTGCACAATATGACCAGTTCCGTCAATATGGCCGGCCACCATATGTCCCCCGAAACGGCCATTGGCCGGCATCGCTCTTTCCAGATTAACGGCCGATCCGCCTTTTAAATCGCCCAGGTTGCTGCGGTTTAGGGTTTCACTCATCACATCGGCCATCCACTTATTTCCATGGAGCTGGGATACCGTCAGGCATACCCCATTTACTGCCACGCTGTCGCCCAGTTTTAAATCGTCCATGACGAGTTCACCCTGAACCCATAACTGGGAAGAGCGTTGACCCTTAACTACAGCCGTAATTTTGCCAATTTCTTCGATAATTCCTGTAAACATGTCCTTACCTCTTCACATATTCGAGGCAGATATCTTCCCCGAAAATTTTTATTTTTCGGTCCGTAAACTGAAAGGCCTCCGCTGGATCTTCCAGCCCCGGCCCTTCCACCGGAGTTTTGGCCGCCGCACCGCCAAATATTTTGGGGGCCAGATAAACCTGGAGCTTATTAACGATACCGCTTTTTAACGCACTGAAATTCAGGGTTCCCCCGCCTTCCAGCAAAATGCTGTCGATCCCCGCTGCTCCCAGTTTTCGCATCAACTCATTGAGATCCAGATGATCCTCTGCTTTTGAAACTGCTAAAATTTTACAACCCCTGACTTCAAACTGCTTTATTTTGCTCTGATCCTGGGAGCAGGTGGCCAGATAGGTCGGTATTGTCCGGGCCGTTGCCACGACCTGTGCTGTCAGCGGGGTGCGCAGATGCGTATCGCAGATAATCCGGCTGGGGTTTCTCCCCCCCGCAATCCGACAGGTCAGCTGCGGATCATCCTGTAAAATAGTGTTGACCCCGACCATAATTCCGGCAACTTCATTGCGGGTCTGATGGACCGCCTGCCTGGCCTCTGCCCCGGTAATCCATTTAGATTTTCCGGTGCGGGTGGCAATTTTGCCATCCAGGGTCATCGCGTATTTCATTAACACATAGGGGGTTTTGTTTTTAATATAGTGAAAAAATACGGCATTCATTTCCTGACAGGGCGTTTCCCTAACCCCGGTTATCACCGTAATCCCCTGCTGTCTCAGGATCTCAATCCCCTTGCCACTAACCAGCGGATTGGGATCGAGGGATCCGATCACCACCCGGCTGATTTTATTGTCAATGATCGCCTCGGTGCACGGCGGGGTTTTACCATGATGACAGCAGGGTTCCAGCGTCACATACAGCGTTGCCCCGGCCACCGACTGAGTACAGGCTGCCAGAGCCTGGCGTTCGGCATGAAGTCCGCCATATTTTTCGTGATAACCGCTGCCGATGATCACATCATCCTTGACGATCACCGCTCCCACCAGAGGATTGGGATTTACCTGACCCCGGCCTTTTTGGGCCAGATCGATGGCCAGATCCATATATTTTTGATGATTTTCCACACGTTCTCCTCTCTCAAAAAAGAAAAATACCCTGATGTCATTCAGGGCAAAGGGGTTTTTTACAGATCTACGTATTCTTTGTATAAAAAAAGCTCTGAAATGATTACCATTTCAGAGCTAAATAAACAAAGATTCATTAACATGCAAAACTTTATTATCTTCTTTCATCCAGACTTTAACTGTCGGCCTCGGAATTACACCGAATCATACCTTGCGGTTCGTGGGCTATACCACCGGTAGGGAAACTATCCCTGCCCTGAAGACTTGCTATTTAATTGATTAAACTTTAACATAATTGATATATTCCTGTCAATATATTAAAAATTATTTTTCTTTATGATCTTTTTCGTTTATAATAGGAGCATGAAATATTAAGTTAATTAAAGAATTTTGCAAATCGAACTGGCAATTGCGCAATGTGCGGGCGGTCACGGATCGCCCCCTACGTTAAATATTTAATTCAACTTATATAACACTAGCTGTTATGATATTTTCCGAACATTTTGAGAAAGGACGGAACACCTGTGCAGTGGTTTAAAAAAAGCCTGATCCGCCGGATTGGTACAATTGTTATCGGATTTATTATTGTCGCCTTCGCTGTTTATGGGGTCATTTCCATCCAAATGTTGAGTGGTTTTTTTGAGGCGCACAGCAAGATCGAAATATCCAAAGATGCTCAACAGATTGCCACTGAAATTGACAAATTTATCGAACAGAATATTGTCATCGTGGAACAGATGAAAACCAACCAGGATTATCAGTCCATTACTGAAGCCCTCAATACCCGGGCAGAAAAACGGCAACATCCACTGTTTGGGGTAGTGACTCAGGAACTCCAGGCGATTAAAGCCTCCGACCCCAATATTTCGCTGGCTTACATCGGCGTGACAAAATCGAATGATGTGATTTCTTCCACCGCTGAGTTTGACCCCAAACCAGACTATGATCTAAATAAGCGCCTCTGGTATGTTAAAACCTTAAAATCGCGGGGGATAACAGTCACCAGTCCCTATATTGACATCGTCACCGGAGAAATGGTGGTTTCCATCACCACCCCGATCCTAAAAAACAACAACGTGGTTGGAGCCATGGGCATTGATTTATTAGTATCGGATATTTCCAAACTGATGGATACCTACAAGGTGGGAGAAAATGGCTATACCCTATTGATTAATAAAGACGGAACAATCTTTTATTATCCCAAGGATCTCAAGGTTTTTTCTGCCGCCGGCGCCAATCCTTTTGCCTATCTCGATGGCTATATGGATCAGTTAACCTCTGGCAACAGCGGCATCATTGAATATAATCTGGCGAATAATGCCAAATATATTGCCTACGTCCCTACCCAGTCTTCCAACTGGATTGTGGCAACCGTGATCCCCCGGTCCGAAGTCCTGGCCCCGCTGAATCAGTTTATATTCAGTTTGTTCGTTATTTCGCTACTTCTGCTTTTCCTGATCACCCTGTTTATTAGACAGATGACCCGGCTTATTTCCGAACCGATTGTAACCATTTCCAACTCGGTTGAAACCTTCAGCCAGGGTGATCAGAAAATTAATCTACCAGATACACTTTATCGCCGGGAGGATGAGATCGGCATTTTATCCCGCGGACTACAGATGATGAGTCACCGGATTACCCAGTATATTGCCGAAGTCCAAACCAACAATCAGGCTTTAAATGAAGAAATTGACAAACGTCAGGGGGTTCAATCCCAGCTGGAGCTGATTTTGGAACTATTATCCGGGACGGATGAAGGCATTTTTATCCTGAATAATAGCTTTTTCTGTATCTACCATAATGCGGCTTTTTCCAGAATCATCGGCTTTCCAGAAACAGAAATCCCAACTATCAACCTATTAGAAAAAAATATCCTTATCGATCAACCGCTGCTGGACAGCCTGGAAATGAATCCGGTCTGGTCCGGTGAAATTGAATATGCTTTGGATTCAGAAGAAATCCTATTTCTTTTTCTGCGCATCAGCAAGGTTAAAAATAGTGCGGATAATTACTATATCGGTAACATTATCAATCTCACGGCCCATAAGCAAATTGAAAAAGATATCCACTATCTCAAATATTTTGACCATCTGACGAAACTCAACAATAAGCTGTTTCTGGATGAATCAGGAATAGAACTCATTAATGAGGATACCGATAATATCGGTAACTATGCCCTGATTCTGATCAACATTGATAATTTCAGAATTATCAATGAGGCCAAAGGCTTTGATTTCGGCAATAAGGTGTTGATTGCCCTGGGCAATCGTCTTAAAAGCCTGATCAGTGACCAGGATTTATTGGCTCGCCTCGGCAATGACGAGTTTGGAATCCTGAAAACCTATGTCTCTTCCAATGAAAATTTATATGAATATATTCTGGGATTAAGCAAGGCTTTGGAAAAACAGATCGCTATCAATGACGAAGAACTCATCGTTGATGTCAGTATCGGGATCAGCCTCTATCCCAGTGATGCCAACCACTATGCCAAGCTGTTAAAAACTGCCGCTTCCGCCCTAAACAATGTGAAGGCCAATAAAGGCCGCCGTTTTGAATTTTATGACAAGGAAATCAATAGCCTCTCGATTCAAAAATATGAGCTGCAGAATAAACTACGTAATGCCCTGAGCAACCATGAATTTCTGCTCCACTACCAACCTCAGGTGGATATGGCCACCAATCAGGTCATCGGTCTGGAGGCTTTAATCCGCTGGAACAGCCCTGATGGTATGGTTCCCCCGGGAAGCTTTATTGCGATTGCTGAAGAATCAAATCTGATTATCCCCTTGGGCGAATGGGTGCTGGAAAACGCCTGCGAATTTGGAAAAAAATTGGCCGCCATGGGTTATCAAACACCCGTTGCGGTTAATCTGTCGATGCTCCAGTTTAAGAGCCCTTATATCGGCGAATTGATCCAGTCGATCTTGATCCGAACAAAACTCCCCCCGGAGCTATTGGAACTGGAAATCACCGAAGGAATTCTGATGGATAACGAGGTTGAATGCGAATCGATCCTCAGCGAATTCCATGAGATGGGCATCCAGGTCTCCATCGACGATTTTGGCACCGGCTACTCCTCCCTGAGTTATTTGAAAAAATTTGCGGTCGATAAGATCAAAATCGACCGTTCCTTTATTAAAGGAATTCCCCATTATGACAATGGCACTATTGCCAAGGTTATTATTGAACTGGCTGGCAATTTCAATCTTCAGGTTATTGCCGAAGGGGTGGAAACCCCAGAACAGATTGACTTTTTACTTAAAAACAATTGTCACGTTGCCCAGGGCTTTTACTACGCCAAACCACTTGGCGAAGACGAACTGCTGGCTTTTATGGAAGCATCAAAAAGGGATAATGGCTAAGCCATATCCCTGCGGTTGTCGTAAACTACCGTACCGACCAATTATTAATCTGTTGTTCGCTGCGGAATCGGACAGGCGATGCCGTGTCCGCTCCGATGCGTACAACATGATGTAACAATTGTCGGTACTAGGTTATCTTTTTTGACAGTCTGAGGGATAATGGCTGAGCCATATCCCTTTTTTTATTTAACCCGATCCGCTTCAATTGTTGTGGTGTTATTAAAATAATTCACTAAAAGGTAAATCGCTGAGCAAGGGTTTCCGGGTGATCCGTGATCATCGCTTCGCTCATGATGCAGACTCCTTTGGCGCCAGCCATCAAGGCGATTTTATAGTTTGTTTCGCTGATACCACCAATGGCAAAAACCGGAATGTCGACGGAATCGCATACTTCTTTGAGAAAACGCAGTCCCCGGGCTGGTAAACCTTTTTTGCAGGCGGTGGGAAAAACATGACCGGCGATTAAATAATCGGCTCCCAAGGATTGCGCTTCCCCAGCTTGTGCCACCGAGTGAACCGATACCCCAACCCGAGCGAATTTTTTCAGCTCTTCAACCTCTCTTCGCATGTCATCAATGGATACCTGAACGGCTCCTATCCCTAATCGATCTGCCACCGCAATGTTCTGATTGATAATCAGATCTACCTGGTGCCTTTCACAGATTTCTTTCACTTTGATGGCCAACTCTTGATAGTCTGTTTCACTTAGTTCTTTTTCCCTTAGCATAATAGCATGGGGTTTCCCGCTGGCAATTTTATTGATGCGATTTTGAAAATCGTCTGTACACAATGTCTGGTTAGTTATACAAATCAGCATATTCGACTCCTTCATTTTTCTTGCTTATAGTCTATCATATCCAGGCAAAAAGAAAACCGTAAATTGGTAGTTTTATACTCGGATATAATCGCTGTAAACCGGTTGGAGCCCCCGCTTTAAAATCATCTGGTGCACCTCCCTAACGCTTCGGGGATCGGAAATCTCAAACTGTTCATCGCCTTTTTCTTTCTCTTCATGACCGCCCACCCCGACCCTGACCCCAGCGGAAATTTTTGTCGCCACCATCCCAATGACATGATCACGAAACCCGGCCCGTTCGCGGGTTGAGATGGTGATCCCCGCAAAAGGCATCAGCAATCGGTAAGCCAACATCACCTGTAGCAGCTGTTTCTCATGGACATCATTGGGGTTGTTAGCGGTATTGTTAATAAACGGTCTGAGCCGGGGAGTGGAAAAGCCGATTTCAGCATGGGGATATTTCTGCAAAATAAAAGCAGCATGCAGCCCGGTGGCAAAGGCATCTTTTCTAAAATCATCTAAACCCAACAGCGCCCCGAAGGAGACCCCCCGCATGCCCCCTAGCAAAGCCCGCTCCTGAGCATCAAACCGATAGGGAAAGACCCGCTTGGAGCCACTTAAATGAACCTGTTCATATTTGCTGAGATTATAAGTTTCCTGATAGACCGAGACAAAATCGGCGCCGCAATTTTTAAGATCGGCATACTCATCAGCATTCAGGGGATAGATTTCAATCCCCACGGTAGAAAAATATTTTGCTGCCAGCTTAATCCCTTCACCAATATAGTTAACTCCGGAATGATGGCGGGATTCTCCGGTTAAAATCAGGATCTCCTTCAATCCGGTTTTGGCAATGGCTTTTAATTCTTCTTCCATTTCTGCCATCGTAAGCTTTCCCCGGCGGATTTTATTTTGGCAATTAAATCCACAGTATACACAGTTGTTTTCACAATAATTGGCAATATAAAGGGGGGTAAACAGACCGATGCTGTTGCCAAAGTGTTTTCTGGTTTCAATAATGGCTTTTTTTGCCATTTCTTCTAAATATGGTGTCGCTGCTGGTGATAATAAGGCTCCATAATCTTCTATCGATAAATGTTCTTTTCTTAGAGCCTGTTTTACATCTCCAGCTGAAACTTTTAAGTAGTCATAGTTATCCACATTTTTTAAGACCTTATCCCGAATATCCGAAGTGATCATCTCCATTCCCGGTTGATATGCCATCGGATCGGTTCGTTTTTTTATCATCCTAGTCCTCCAAAAATCCGGTCAAAGGACTGGATGCTTCACCATGGGTTAAGACCCGACCCAGACCAGCCAGGTAGGCATTTCGACCCGACTCAATGGCCTGACCAAAAGCGCGGGCCATCAGCGGAATATTTTTGGCCGTCGCCACCGCCGTATTACACATCACTGCATCGACTCCCATTTCCATCGCTTCACAGGCCTGAGACGGCCGCCCGATGCCGGCATCGACAATAATCGGAACTGCGATTTCACTCACTAGAATCTCAATAAAATCCCGGGTGCTCAGTCCCTTGTTGCTGCCAATCGGCGCAGCCAGAGGCATTACCGCCGCCGCCCCGGCACTGACTAAATCCCGGGCGACATTTAAATCTGGGTACATATAAGGCATCACCACAAAGCCGTCTTTTGCCAGGATCTCCGTGGCTTTAATGGTTTCATCGTTATCGGGCAATAGATATTTGGAATCCTTGATGACTTCCACCTTGACAAAATTTCCGCAATTGATTTCCCGGGCCAGCCGAGCGATTTTCACTGCTTCTGCAGCCGTTCTGGCGCCCGAGGTGTTGGGCAGCAGGGTAATGTAATTGGGAATATAATCCAAAATATTTTCTTCGCCCCCCAGATTCGCCCGCCGCAGCGCCAAGGTCACCATTTCTGCACCGCCGTTCTCAACCACCGCTTTAACAATTTCCAGTGAAAACTTGCCTGATCCCAGAATAAACCGGGAATTAAAGTTGTGTCCACCAATTACTAATTGATCTGTCATTTCTTCTCCTTTTTGACTTTATTATCGATATTTATTAAAACATATCATTTCTACAATTATTGCTTTATGTTGAGTTGCGAAGTTACAATCAGCCCCCACCCACAAAGCGAACCACTTCCAGGATGTCCTCCTGACAAAGCATCACTGCATCATAAGTCGATTTTGGGACTATTTCACCATTTCTGGCCACCGCCAGGGTGGCTACATCAAACTGATTATCAACTAAAAACTGCAACAGACTTTGATTGTTATCCAGACTCATCTCTTTTCCATTGACTCTCATTGCTCTTTCTCCTTCGCTGTTGTAAACGCAAAAAAAGCACAAAACGCGATTACACCCTTTCGGTGGTGTACCCCATTTTGTGCTACTATTTATTTCTTGCTGTTCTAATATTATTACATCACATAGCTAAAGTCAAGCCCAGTATTAAAGCTTAATTCAAATCAAATTTTTACATTTATTTACATCTTTTTACATAAATTAGCCTTATTTTTAAGATGATTCCTGTTCAAATGGGGTATAATATTGTAAATAAATGAAAATTAATTGGAGGTATACATAATGAATGAAGAAGTGCTAGCATTACTTAAAGATAAAAAGGGCTTTATTTGCGATATGGATGGTGTTATCTACCACGGTAATAAACTGTTGCCGGGAGTAAAGGAATTTGTCAACTGGCTCTATGCCGAGGATAAAAACTTTCTCTTTCTAACTAATTCCAGCGAACGTTCGCCCATTGAACTAAAAGAAAAACTGGCTCGTCTGGGTCTGGAAATCGATGAAAGTCATTTTTATACCAGCGCCCTGGCGACCGCTAAATTTTTAAAGGATCAATCCCCTGGCTGTTCTGCTTATGTCATTGGCGAAGCGGGACTGGTCAATGCTCTTTATGACGTGGAGATTATCATGAATGACGTGGATCCAGACTACGTCGTTTTTGGCGAAACGCGTGCTTATAATTATGACTCTGTGCTCAGAGCTGTCAAGCTGATTCAAAAAGGTGCTAAACTGATTGCCACCAACCCCGATTTAACCGGCCCCACCGAAGACGGCATTGTTCCAGCCTGCCGGGCCTTTGTTGCGCCCATCGAACTGGCCACCGGCAAGGAAGCCTATTACGTTGGCAAACCCAACCCGCTGATGATGCGTACCGGCATCAAGCGTCTGGGGGTACACAGTGATGATGCCCTGATTATCGGTGACCGCATGGATACCGATATCATTGCCGGCATTGAATCCGGTCTGACGACCTTCCTTGTTTTAAGCGGTGTATCCACCCGCGAAACCGTCAACGATTTTCCCTACCGTCCCAACTACATCCTTACCGGTATTGATGAGATTGTGGCTGGACTGGGGCTAAAATAGAAAATAAGCAAATAGAATAAACGGATCCTGAATCCACCAAATATAAAATCCCCTAAAACAGATCAGGGTAGCCTTTTGCACAAACCCTAGATTCCCGGAATATACATTGATGAATTTCGATAACCCTTTAAACCCAAGGCTTATCGACAGTTTTCAATATCATTTTTTCTCGTTATATTAATCCGGGAATCCAGGATAAACGTGTAACATAAATTGATCAAATGATCATTT
>JAQUWM010000090.1 GCA_028692885.1 Acetobacterium sp.
AGCAATAGAGAATTTCGATATCTTCCCACATACGCAAGCCCGCAGTGGATATGTTCCCTCAAAGAGAATTCAGTAAAAAAGGAAAATGGAAATTGTCCTTTGACAGCTATCCACTCATCTCAAAACACGTTGAGACCGTAGTATTGATGTCACGAGAAAAATAGTAGGTATGTGAAAGTCCAGTATTACTGGGCTTTTTCTTTTTTTGTGGTATAATTTTATTATCTGAAAACAGGTGAATTATCGCTTTGAGGGAATCAATCAAAAGAGCTGATTTTGGCCCGTACAGTGCGATTTAGATGTCAGTGCTTAATGAGAAGTTGATATAGATATTTTTGGTTTTTAGGGCTTGCTGAGTGGTTGATTTAGATGTTTTTTTAATTTTGTCGGGGTTGTATGGTCAGTATTGATTTTTTAAGGTTGAGTTGATAAAATAGCCGGGCAACAGGCTAACTAACAGAGTAGAAATATGGTAAAATGATAGCTATCAATGAGATAATTAAAGGAGATAGAATATGAAAGCAATTGCAATAAACGGCAGTCCAAGAAAAGGTTGGAATACCGAAAAATTGTTGAAAGAGGCATTGAGGGGTGCAGAATCAGTTGGCGCAGAAACAAAATTGGTGCAGTTATATGATTTGAATTATACGGGCTGCAAAAGCTGTTTTGCTTGTAAAAGACAGGGAGCAGAATCGTGTCAATGCGTTATAAAGGATGATTTAGCTGTTGTAATAGAGGAAATCTTCAATGCCGATGCGTTATTTTTGGGTTCACCTATTTATTTTGGAGATATTACCGGTCAGATGGTTTGTTTTATCGAGAGACTCGGTTTTCCGCTGCTTTCCTATGATGACTATACAAAACGGCTGTTTGATGGAAAAATCAATGCGGCATTATTCTTAACGATGAATGCTCCAGAAGCATTTTATAAAAGTAATATGGAGCAATCACTTAAAAACCGAGCTGGAATTCTTGAACGGCTTGGCGGAACGGTCGAAGTATATGCTGCTAATGATACATACCAATTCAGTGATTATTCAAAATATCATACTGGAATATTTGATGAAGTTCATAAAAGAAAAGTTAGAGAAGAACAGTTCCCAAAGGATATGGAAGCTGCCTACGAGATTGGTCGCAGACTGACTTCACTGAATAACAAATTCTGATTTTTCATAAAATAGGGGGTGATTTTGATGAGCAAAATCGCCATTCGTTTTTTTAATGATAAAGAAGTGCGGGCTGTCTGGGACGATGAAAAAGCCAAGTGGTGGTTTTCTGTGCTGGATATTATCAGTGTTTTGCGTGGCGAGGACGATTACACAAAAAACAGAAATTATTGGAAGTATTTAAAGGCGAAACTTAAAAAAGAAAACAACGCGTTGGTTAGTGCTACTAACCAACTGAAACTGACAGCGGCTGACGGGAAAAAATATCGAACGGACACATTTGGCTTAGTAATGCAATTGTAAAAAAATGTGGCGAAGTAATAACTATAAATTTTTGTAACGCTGTTAAATTATTTTTTTACGTATCACTATACCTTCCGCAAAGATAGAACCACCGATAACCAACACTGCACCAAGCATTTGGATTGGCTGCAGTATTTCTTTTAACAATATCTGCTTGCTTCATTCGGCACACTTCCCGGAAATCAATGTTCCCACACTTTTGCACATGATGATGTCATATAATGCAAGTGGATTTTTGCCGTTGGTAATGATGGTATCCGTGCCCTGTGCGGTAGCATGCCCAGCCGCTTGTAGCTTTGTTCTCATACCGCCTGTGCCTCGGCGGGTGCCGGCCCCGCCAGCTAGAGCATATACACTGTCATCGATATGCATGATACGTTCAATCAACTTAGCATTGGGGTGCAAGCGGGGATCGACATTGTAAAGTCCTTCGATGTCCGAAAAGATAACCAGCTTCTTGGCCCTGCACAGAACTGCAACGATGGCAGAAAGCATATCGTTATCACCGAAAAGACGTTCATTCGACTCGATTTCCGTATAGCTCACAGAGTCATTTTCATTCACAATGGGGATAACGCCCATTTCCAGCAATGCGTTGAATGTGTTTATCAGGTTTTCTTTTTTTTCCTCATGCTCAATGTCCTCGGAATTAAGCAAAATTTGAGCAATTGTTTTATCGTAGTCCCTGAAGAACTTATCATAGAGAATCATAATACTACATTGCCCGACTGCGGCGGCAGCTTGCTTTATTCGCATACTAGTCGGACGTTTTTTCATCTTAAGTTTATTTTTTCCAACGGCAATAGCACCGGAGGATACCAAAATCACTTCATAGCCCATATTTTGCACATCGGATAGGACGCATGCCAGCCGGTCAAATGAGCGAAGATCGCTTTGACCAAGTTCATTTGTCAGTGTGGAAGTTCCAATTTTCACAACGATTCTGTTTTGATAGAGTCCCATGTCACACCTCAATAAAAATAGGCATGTGATGAGTGTCGGGTAAAAATTGGTGGACGATTTGTTCTGTCCTCACCTTCAAATATCCTGTAGTCGTGCCATCACTACATCCATACCATTCTTCGTTAACACGCCAAAAAGGTATTTGTAACTTTTGTAATAACTGGTAAATTTTCTCTTGCAGCGGAGTATTGAATTTATCGGGTGCGGTCGTAAAAATTTTGCTAATAAAAAACATGGTTAATATTATTCCTTTCCTTCTTGAAAAATCGATAAAAAGAATATATCATAAGATGCAACATAACAATAGCAAATGATTATCATGTATAATATAACAAAATCAGATACAACGAGGAAAAGAAAAATGGATATGAATATTCTTAAATACATGGCATTTATTAAAACGGTAGAATATGGGAGCTTCACAAAGGCGGCTGAGATGTTGCATTATTCGCAATCCGGTATAAGCCGGATGATTAGTGATTTAGAAAAAGAGTGGAAGGTATCGCTTTTAAGAAGAAGTCGAGCCGGGGTGCAACTCTCCTCTGATGGGCAGAGACTTTTGCCATATGCCCAAAGGGTCTGTGAAGAATATCAGAAGTTGCAAAATAAAGTGTGTGAATTAAATGGGATTCAGTCAGGACTAATTCGCATTGGTACATTTTCTAGTGTGGCGACACATTGGCTGCCAAATATAATCAAAGAATTTCAAAAGGATTATCCGAACATCGACTATGAACTGCTCCTGGGTGACTATACGGAAATTGAGGAATGGATTATGGAGGGGCGGGTGGACTGCGGTTTTTTGAGGTTGCCGACACATCCCGATTTAGAAACGATCTTCTTAGAGCAAGATAAATTACTTGTCATCCTGCCAGAAAACCATCCTTTGGCAAAATGCGAATGTTTTCCGGTTGCCGCTTTGTGCCATGATTCGTTTATGCTTCTTGAAAAAGGAGCAAAAGCAGAGGTATCGGAAATATTTGAGCGGTGTGGACTAACACCAAGGGTTAATTTTACAACTTGGGACGATTACGCAATCATGTCCATGGTAGAAAGTGGCCTGGGAATAAGTATCCTTCCACAGTTGATTTTGAAGCGGGTACCTTACCATATCATACAAAAGGAATTGGATGTGCCAGCTTACCGGAATATTGGTTTTGCGCTTCGGGATAAAAGGTCTGCATCATTAGCTGTGCTACGATTTATGGAATATCTAAAATACAGGTAGAAGCGGCTATGTCTGCAGCAGTCCTGAAAAACAAGGGTGCATTTTTTGATAGGGTGTCACACGACAATGTAATTATATAAAATTACAAATTTATGTTGTAAACTAATTTTATTTCGGATATAATCAAAAACACAGAAAAGTAATTTACGAAAGGCACAAAGATGAAAAAAATAAACTCGATTGTTGATTTTGTCAGTGGCACACCTCAGTTTAGAATTACCGAGAGCTTTGATGAGCAGTCGCCGATCTATACCTTTTATAGTCAGACCGATTTATCGGAAGATTTAGTTGGGATCCGATCTGAAGATAGTGATAAAAAACGTGTTCGAACAATGGATGACGTGAATACACTTGCTACCGGTGATGTTGTTTTCAGCTTGATATCGGGGAGTGCGGCAGTCATCAGGGAAGCCCATCACGGCTATCTTTATACCCAAAACTATGTTAAATTGAGTCCCGAAGAAAAAATCGACCCTCACTTTCTCGTTTATTTACTTAACGAAAACAGCGCCGTCAAAAAACAATTGCTGATCGGTTTGCAAGGGTCACAGGTCTTAAAATATTCGCTAAAGCAAATAAAGGATCTCGAAATCCCGACATTGCCCGATTTTGAAAAACAAAAAATAATCGGTGAAATATATGTTAAACAATTGCGCGTGCAGGCCTTAAAAAACCGGGCTGCCAAGCAGGAAACGATGATGCGATTGCAGCAACTGGAGGAGGTAAGCAAACATGACTGAGAATCAATTTGAAACAAAATTAATCGAGTATATCACCAGCGGGACGATCACGAATCCTGACAAAAATAGTACCACCGCGGCGACCGGGGTGGGGGAAAAGCCGGCTCTTTATGTGGTCAAAACGAAATTATGGCAATATGAACCAGCGATCAAAACAACCGCGGCGCTGTGGGATAATTTCAAAAAAATTCTCGAACAGCATAATCAGAAAACCCTGAAGCAGCCCCTCAGTGCGGTGGAGTTTGGCCAGGTCAAGAAAATTATCGCTGATTTGCGGACCCCCTATGAAGCCGGTCAATTTTTATATGGTCTCAACGGCGTCTCGCAAATTGAGATTGACTTGGATGATGGCCGTCATGCCTTCCTGACAGTTTTTGACCAAAAGCAAATCGGTGCCGGCGATACGGTCTATCAGGTGGTCAATCAGATCGAACGCCCAGCGGTGATCACCGGCAAGCAAACGCGTCGTTTTGATACCACCCTGCTGATCAATGGGCTGCCGATTATTCAAATTGAAGAAAAATGTGATACCCATGATGTCAATGAAGCCTTAAACCAGATGCATCAATATGCCGATGAAAACCAGTATCACGATATCTTCTCGACCTTGCAGATTTTGGTGGCGATTACTCCCAACAACGTCAAGTACATGGCCAATACCACCGCCGACAAGTTTAACAAAGATTTTGCCTTTAACTGGCAGCGCAAAGAAGATAATACCATTGTCCGTAACTGGAAGGAATTTGCCGATGCGATGCTGAGCATCCCGATGGCCCATCAGATGGCCACCAACTATATGATTTTAGATGGCACCAAGAATAAGCAGATGCTCAAAGTGATGCGCCCTTATCAGGTCTATGCCACCCAAAAGGTGATTGACGGCATCAAGCAGATTGATTTTGATGGCGGTAATAAAAAAGTGGGTTACATCTGGCATACTACCGGCTCGGGCAAAACGATCACCAGTTTCAAGACCGCCTGGCTGGCTTCCCGGATGCCGAAGGTCGATAAAGTCGTCTTTGTGGTCGACCGGATTGCGCTGACCAAACAGACCGACGAGAATTATCAGGCCTATGATCCGGATGGCGATGTGGTTGACGCGACCCGGTCGGGAACGGTTCAGGGCACCGAGAACACCACTGATCTCAGCCGCAAATTAAAAAGCAAGGACAATCATATTATTATCACCTCGGTGCAAAAGCTGGGGACTCTGGTTAATCGCAAAACCTTTAAGGCACCCGATAAAAACATTGTCTTTATCGTTGACGAAGCGCACCGCAGTACCGGGGGCGAGAATTTTGCGACGATTCAAAAAGCCTTTAGGCGATCCGCCTGGGTCGGCTATACCGGCACCCCGATGTTTGATGAAACCACCACCGGCCTTAGGTCCGAGGATATTTTCGGGCCGCTGCTGCATGCCTACACGATCCGCGAAGCGATTGCCGATCGCAACGTGCTGGGCTTTAAAGTCGATTTTGAAACGACCATCAATGAAGCGCAAATGAAGTCCGAGTATTTACCGGCCTTTTTTCAAAGCCGTTATCCCCAGTGGACCGATGCCCAGATCAAGACAAAAATTGACAATCTGACCGATGAAGATATTGATGATACCATCGAACCCAGCTTTTATGATGAGAATCCCGAGCACATTGCTTTAGTGGTTGCGGATATTTTTAAAAACTGGCGCAACCGCTCCAATGAAGGCAAATACAACGCCATCTTTACCACCCATGTCGGCGGCGGCAAAGCCAGCACCCCGATGGCGATGCTGTATTTCCATGAGTTCCAGCGGGTTAATGCTAAAAACAAGGAAAACGGCAAACAAACCCTTAAAGTTGCTGTGACCTTCAGCCTCAACAGCTCAAATAATGACAGCCAATTGGCCACCAATAAAGGTTTATGCGAAGCGATAAGGGCCTACAATCAGGAATTTGGCACCAGCTTCGGGATGGACGATGTGGCCGGTTATACCCAGGATGTCACCAGCCGCTTAAACCGCACCGCCACCGACCAGAACTTTCTCGACCTGGTGATTGTCGTGGATCAGCTGCTGACCGGCTTTGATGCCCCGGAACTCAATACCCTTTATGTCGACCGGACCTTAAGAGGGGCCGGCTTGATTCAAGCCTATTCACGCACCAACCGGATTGCCGATATGCAGGAAAAACCCTGGGGGCGGATTGTCAATTACCGCTGGCCGGCCCAGAACGAACAACTGATGAACAAGGCCCTGGCCATTTATGCCAATAAAGATTCCGCCAATCTATCCCCTGATGAACGTAAAAAAACCATCGAAGATGACGGGATCATCGCCAAGCCTTTTGAAACCGTCTTTACCGAAGTCAAAGATGTGGTGGAACAATTAGACGAGCTGACCGACGCCTTTCAGGCGCTGCCCCCCAGCGAAAAGCAAAAAGAGCAAATGCTTACGCTATTAAGACAATATAATATGGGCATGTCCAAGCTGAAACAATATGACCCGGAAACCGTCGACGGTGAAAAAATCGGCTTTAATTATGATGCGCCGGATGATTTAATCGCAGCCCTGGGGATGACACCCGCCGAAGAAACGATGCTGACCACGGTCTTAAGTAATGAGTTGCGGCAACAAATCGCCAAAGAGAAAAAAGTGCCCTTCTATCAGATTGAACTGCGGATGACCCATGTCAAGGATGTGAAGATCGACTATGATTATTTAACTGAACTGTTAGAAAAACTACTCAACCAGGTCCACGATAAAGACCACCAGGCAGCGGTTGATACTAAAGCAAAAATCGATCAATTTGCCAATGGTCTGGATGACCGAAACTATGCCAGCAAGATTAAAAATGCTGCTAAAACCATTTTTAACGGCCATTACGTCGTTGAAAACTATCCGGCCCGATTAAGTGAGAGTGACCCCGTTATTCAAGCTGCCAATGCCGTCAGTCTCGACCGCCAGTTTCAGGATTTTCGGATTAAATGGGGGATCATTGACGTGATTACCAGCGCCCAGATGCGGGAGTTATTCAGCCGTCACCGCTACGGCCAGCAGGATCTCGATGATCATGGCCAGATTCGGGACATCATTGCCAAAGCCAGCAGCGATTATCAGACCCTGGCCCACGATCAGAAAGTTCAGGGCTTATCTAAGATCAAGTACCGTAATGGCTTGCGGGAAGCCCTGTATGAGTTGGCGGATGAGCTGACCGAAGGTTAGGAAAAGGGGATCGGCGATGATCAAAAACTGATAAGCTATTGTATAATGAATATAACCATATTCTGGAGGTGAGCTGTTATGAATGATAAAAATAAAATTCAATTGTTTGAAAATAAAAAAATCCGTACTGCATGGGATGAAATAGAAGAAAATTGGTATCTTTCGATCGTAGATGTTATCGCAGTATTAACAGATAGTAAAAATCCTCAAACTTATTGGCGTGTGATGAAAAAACGTTTAAAAGATGAAGGAAATGAAAGCGTTACAAATTGTAACGCTTTGAAAATGAAAGCGGCAGACGGAAAAATGCGAATGACAGATGTTGCTGATACTGAACAACTTTTGCGTATTATCCAATCAATTCCGTCACCTAAAGCAGAGCCATTTAAAATGTGGTTAGCGCGTGTGGGTAGTGAAAGGATCGACGAAACCATCGATCCTGAACTTACGATCGAAAGGGCATTGGAGACATATCTTAAAAAGGGATATTCACGTGAATGGATAAACCAAAGGTTGCAGGCAATCCAAGTAAGAAAAGAGCTAACTGATGAATGGGATAATCGAGGTGTAAAACAAGGAATTGAATATGCAATACTCACGGATGAAATAACAAAAGCGTGGGCAGGATTAAATACAAAACAATACAAAAATCTTAAAGGGCTTACTAAGCAGAATTTAAGGGATAATATGTCTACATTGGAACTTGTTCTAAATATGTTAGCAGAAGCCACAACAACTGAGCTATCAAAAACTGTTGAACCTAAAAATTTTAATGAAAATAAAGAAGTAGCAATAAAAGGTGGAAGTATCGCAGGGAATACCCGCAAAGAAATTGAAAGCACGACAGGTAAGCCGGTTATTACGGAAAAGAATGCGGTAGATTTTACTAAAATCATTGCAGATATTATTTCCGCTGAGGCAAATAAGGACAAGCATGATGAGTGAAAAAAAGAAGAAGGTGCCGCAGTTGCGGTTTCCGGGGTTTAGTGGGGAGTGGGAAGAGCGGAAGGTTCTTGATGTTGCTCCGTTGCAAAGAGGATTTGATTTACCTAAAATTGAGATGCAGGAGGGCGATTATCCTGTTGTAATGTCAAATGGTATAAACGGCTACCATTCTGATTACAAGGCTAAAGCTCCGGGTGTGGTAACTGGTCGATCCGGAACGTTAGGAAATCTTCATTATATCGAATTGAATTACTGGCCTCATAATACAGCATTGTGGGTGACAGATTTCAAGGGAAACGAACCACTTTATATTTTTTATATGTATCAGAAATTAGATTTGATTCGTTTTGGAACTGGAAGTGGAGTACCAACGCTGAATAGAAATGATGTACATGCTACAAAAATATACATGCCAAATCTTGAGGAACAGGAAAAAATATCATCTTTCTTGAGAAAATGCGACCACCTGATCACCCTCCAACAGCGTCAGCTCACCCATTTGCAAACCCGAAAAAAAGGGCTGCTGCAAAAAATGTTCCCCAAAGATGGCGAGCTATTTCCGGAGCTGCGTTTCCCGGGATTTAGGGACGCTTGGGAAATGCGGAAACTAAACGATATTTCTGAAAAAGTGACAGAAAAAAATAAGAATAGAGAATTCACTGAAACATTAACTAATTCTGCTGAGTATGGAATACTCTCTCAAAATGACTATTTTGAAAAAGAAATCTCAAATGAAAAGAATATTGATGGGTATTATGTAGTGAGGTCAGATGATTTTGTTTATAACCCTAGAATTTCAAATTATGCCCCGGTAGGTCCGATAAAGAGAAATAAGCTAAAT
>JAQUWM010000091.1 GCA_028692885.1 Acetobacterium sp.
ATGTTTTTAGAGAAAATCAGGAGGTCGTGGACTGCGTAATGGACAGCAATGACCTTGAACGCGAACGCGGAATCACCATCTACTCAAAAAACTGTTCCATTATGTACAAAGACATTAAAATTAATATTGTCGATACCCCCGGCCATGCCGACTTTTCTTCAGAGGTTGAACGAATCCTGAAGACTGTTGATACGGTTGTTTTGTTGGTTGACTCCAGTGAAGGTCCGATGCCGCAAACCCGTTTTGTCCTGAATAAGTCGCTGGAAAAAGGTTTGAATCCGATTCTGTTCATTAATAAAATCGATAAAAAAGATCAGCGCGCTGAAGAAGTCGTTGATATGGTATTCGATTTATTTGTGGAACTGAAAGCCAATGATAAACAGTTGGATTTCCCGGTTCTTTACGGCGTGGCCAAAGAAGGCATCGCGATCCGTGATATGGCAGACGAGGGCGTGGATCTGGCGCCGCTTTTCGAAACCATTGTCGAACATGTCGGCCTTCAGGATGATCTCAGCCTTGAACCCCTGCAGATGCAGGTTTCTTCACTGGCTTATGACGATTATATTGGCCGTCTGGGGATTGGTAAGGTTTATTCCGGAACCATCCATGCTGGCGAACAAATCGAAATCTGCAAAACTGACGGAACCTTTAAAAAGGAAAAAATTAATCAGGTCTTCGTTTACCGTGGATTAGCCCGGGTCGAAGTCAAAGAAGCAAAGGCCGGTGATATCGTCGTTATCTCGGGAATTCCTGATATCTCGATCGGTGAAACCATTGGTGAGATCAATCAGGTTCAACCGATGGAACTGATTGAGATTGAACAGCCAACCCTGTCGATGAACTTCCTGGTCAACAAATCACCTTTTGCTGGCGATTCTGGAAAATTTGTCACCACCCGACATATTCGGGCTCGGTTGGAAAAAGAGCTGGAAGTTAATGTTGGTCTGTTAGTCGAAGAACTGGAAGATACCACTGATGGTTTCAAGGTTTCCGGACGCGGCGAACTTCATTTATCGATTCTGCTGGAAAATATGCGTCGTGAAGGATATGAAGTTGCAGTATCCAAACCCGAAGTGATCATGCATCGGGACGAAAATGGTAAACTGCTAGAACCAGTTGAATTGGTTATTGTATCGGTACCGGAAAAATACTCCGGTGCGGTTATTTCTAAACTGAACATCCGAAAAGGTCGCATGGAAAGCATGTACACCGATGAATCCTGGACAAAAATGGAATTTTTTGTACCGACTCGAGGGTTGCTGGGCTATCAAAGTGAATTTATCAATGATACCCACGGCGAAGGAACGATGGTTCGACGATTTTCCGCTTTTGAAGAGCATAAAGGCGATATTCCGCAACGTCTCAATGGCGTGCTTATTTCCCAGTTTGCTGGTGAAACAATGGCGTATTCATTGTTTAATTTAAGTGATCGTGGTGAAATGTTAGTTAAAGCCGGAACGAAAGTCTATGAAGGTATGATTATTGGAATCAATAATCGTAGTGATGACATGACGGTTAATCCGACTAAGAATAAAAAAATGACCAATGTTCGTTCTTCCGGAACCGATGAGGCCTTAAAATTGGTTGAGCCGAGAATTATGACTTTAGAGCAAGCGATCGAATTTATTACTGATGACGAATTGGTGGAATTGACACCAACCGATATCCGGATTCGCAAGAAAGTCCTGGGCGAACTGGAACGAAAACGTAGCTCCCGCTAAACCCCCCGGAACGCCTAAACAGTGTTCCTTTTTTGCGCCGAGCGGAATCGTGGTTGCGCTTATGATAAAACAATGCTCGTATTTAAAATAACAATTGACCGCTAAACTTTTAGTGTGATATTATGTAATCAGTACAAGTAATTGCAATACTGATGCCAAAGCGGACAACGCTATTTCAATTGCCGGTTCTATTTTAAACAGGAGGTTAAACGATATGATTGATATTGACAAGCAAGAAGCTGAAGAAGGTAAAATTATGGCTATTTTTGCCTATATTATTTTTCTGATTCCCTTATTTGCAGCAAGTGATAATCAATTTGCCCGATACCATACTAATCAGGGCGTGGTCCTATTTTTGGCATGGTTGGTGTTGACTTTTGTTGGCCTGATTATCGGATTGGTTCCTATTATCGGCTGGATCTTGTCCATGATTCTTTTTAGTGCGGTACCTCTGGCATTTGTTGGCTTTGCTATTTATGGGATCATTAATGTGGTTCAGCTTGAAGCTAAGCCACTTCCGTTTATTGGTGGGATCACCTTGATTAAATCCTATTAAGTCGTTCTTCATACATCATCATAGATTGATAAAAAGCATTGCTTGATCAGGCAATGCTTTTTACTTGCAAAAAATTAAGCAGAATCCTGATCCCTCGTGCTATAATGGATACTAAAAAAGGCGGTGAAGCTGTGGAAAACAACACGGAGTGGAAAAACAAGGAAATGACTGACAAAACCTTCAAAAATTATTTTTTTCTGATTACCTTTGGCATCTGTTTGCTGGTGGCACTACTGAATATAAAATACCTAGTGGGATATTTTGGCCTATTTGTGAATATTATTACCCCGGTGCTGATTGGTCTGGGAATTGCGTTTATTTTAAATATCCCGATGTCATTTATTGAGATGCATTTTCTAGGCTTTATGAATCGGTTTAAAACCAAGGAAAGACGGTTTAAAAGCAAGGAGAGACGGTTTAAAAGCAAAAAAAATCGAGATCTAAATAAAGGTAAACGGATGATTTCAATTACCTTGACATTCATCTTTGTAATTGGTATTCTAGCCGGACTGATTACCTTTGTTATTCCCCAGGTTAGCGAAAGTGTTGACACGCTAATGGTAAAATTACCAGGTTATGTCGACTCCTTCAATTCCCTGATCGATGATATTCTGGCTTTCTTCAATCTACCAGAAACACTATGGAGCGATATCACGATCGAATGGGATGCGCTGATGGAACAGTTTGGTAATTTATTGCTAAGTTCAGTTCCAGAAATATTCAATGTCACAAAAAACATCACCGTGGGTTTCTTTAATGTGATTATGGGGATTGTCATTTCCATTTATTTGCTAGCGGACAAAGAAAATTTATTAACGCTCAAGGATAAACTGATCTATGCCTATATCAGAAAAGATCAGGCTGATTTTATTCAGGATGTCAGTACCACTGCCAACCAGGTATTTCATGGCTTTATCGCTGGACAGATTACTGAAGCATTTATTCTGGGAACCTTATGCACTGTCGGTCTGGCCATCCTGCAGATTCCCTATGCATTACTGATTGGGGTTCTGGTTGGGATGACCAGCGTCATTCCGGTTTTCGGTGCCTTTCTGGGAGCGGTACCTAGTGCATTTATTTTATTGGTGGTGAATCCCCTCTACTGTCTGATCTTTGTGGTTTATATCATTACCCTGCAGCAGGTTGAAAGTAATGTGATCTATCCTCGGGTAGTGGGAGGATCGATCGGCTTATCGGGGTTATGGGTATTGGTCGGGATGATTATCGGTGGCAGTCTGTTTGGTTTCCTGGGAATTATTCTGGGGATTCCTTCCTTTGCGGTATTTTATGCGGTCTTTAGAAAAATTACCAATGAACGAATCGAAAAAATGATAATAGAGCAGGAAGAACCGGCCTAAACAAAAGCTTAGATTAAAAAAGCGCCCTTTAGCGGATTGACCAATTGCTTGAATCAATTTAAAGGACGCTTTTCAGGTTTATTTTTTAGTTGTTTTGTTTTTGTTAAACTGCTGTTTGGTTTTGGATGCGATCAGTGTTAAACTCACTGTAAAATTCTGGAAGCCGGTATAAAAGGGATGGCGCATATCCAACTTGCGGATCTCACCGTTGGAATCGAGCAAGCGGTTGGGCGGATGGTTATGGTGCGGAAGTTTGGATTCACCGCCGACCACAACCCGTTTTCCGGCAATGCTGTTTAAGAGGATGTTGACGACATCCCAGGCGGATTCGTAGGCAATAATTTTCCCCTGGTTCGCGCCGATTGCGTTGGCATATTTGCGAATAAATTCAGCTGAAAACCCCTGGCTGTTAAAGGTGACACAGCGGTTGATCTTAGAGCCATCGACAATGGTAATATATTGGCTATTATTACCACCCTTGGAATGCCCGGTCAAGGTATACTGCTTAAAATTAAAGGCCGCATCAACAGCATGGAAAAATTCCAGAGCTTTTAATTGTTGTGGCGTATCCGTCAAAAAGCCACCTTTGATATTGTCGACCCAGCCGATGCCGGTAGTTCCTCGAAAAGCAATGATTCCGGAGTCTGGGGTCAGATCGGAAAAACAATAGCCGACCAGGCCATTCTCCGGTTGGTTTGTGTAGGCCAGAACCCTCAGGGCGGTGAGTTTGGGATTCGCCATCATCAGATGCAGCGATTTATCCCACTCAGCGGCGGACATGGCGCAATCGCCCTGAAGATCATTGACGTTTTTAAGCAGTGTTGCGACCATTTCTTCCAATCGATACTCGGGTAGCAGAGATACGTCAACCGGAAGATCAAGGGCAGCAAGCTGACTGATCAGATTAAGTTCGCTGTGATACAACATCGCGCTTACCTCCTTGGCAAGAAATTTGTGTATCCAAATAAAGATCAGGTAAAATTATTTTGTATCACGGTCTGTTTTATCAGATTTATTTTTTTCCATATAAGCCTTATAGAGTTCCAGCGAGCTCTGGTAATATTCATGTGCCATCTTGGGAAAGGCATTCATAATCCGGCGATGGGAGTAACGGTTGATGAATCTGGTTTCATTGATCCGATTGGTCAGCGCAACAATTAAATGGTGCGCTGAATCCTTGGCTTCGGAAAGCTTGCCATCCTTGAGATCGCGAACCTTGGCGGTGACTTCGTGGGCGGTGGTAATGCCCTTTTCTTTTAAATTATCCTTAAGTTCGGTGGTTGCTTCGTACACACTGCTGAGTTTCTTGTTAAAGGAAACTGTTTCACGGGTGGATTCGACCAGATCGCTGAGGAAGAAGACTGCCGCAACGGTGGCAATAATTTGGATCCAGAAAGACGAAAAGCTGTTGATCAGATCAGTGACAATGGGATGAACCAAATACATCAGCACCAAACATAAGAGGCCAAAGAGAAAAGAATTAAGCAAACAGACTCGACCGTTAAGATTAAATTTGTGGTCTGAGTAGTCCCACCATTTGGCGTGAAAGAGTTTTTCCATCCCCCAACTGGTGATATATTCCAGGGTGCTAGTGAGAATAACGCCGATAAAAAAGACCAGGATCGGATCACTGATATAGGGTATTAAGAACATAATGATGATCAGCGCACCAACCCCGTAAATCGGGCAATAGGGACCGTTTAAAAAGCCTCGGTTAACAAATTTTTTTTCAGGGATGGAACAGTACACGACTTCACACATCCAACCGATGATCGCATAAAGAAAAAAATAAATAAATAGCAGACTCAGATGATAATACATAAATGATTCCTTTCAAATTAATAACTTTGAATCATTTTAACATATCAGTGTAATGTCTCATAGATAAATCGTTCATAAACTTCTCTGAAAATGATTTGGATCGTAAATAGTTAGTCATTATCGGTGACGGTTTTTGTATTTTTTAGGTGATTAAAAAAGAAACAACAGCAATGAAAAAAATTAAAAAAGCCAATTAATCAAGCCTTGAACCATCAGTTCCTGATCAGCCTTGTCTGATTGGGAGATGTTGGAAAATAAGCGCAATTAATTGGCTTTAATCGTTGCGTAAAGGAGCCTTAACCGGCTGCCTGCTCAGCAACCTTATCAGATAAAAACTTGATCAGTTCTTTGATCAGTTCCTGGCGCCTTAGAATACCGATAAAAATACCCTGGTCATCAATGAGAGGAATAAAGTTCTGTTTGACAGCCAGTTCCACTAGATGTTCGTAACTTTCATTAATTCTGGCCACTTCCAGATTAATTTTAAATTCAATATCTTTGATTTCAAAAGCGTCTAAATCAATCTCCGGATGGGTAAGACTCAGTGATAAAACGCGAAGAAGATCTCCCTCACAGATGGTTCCCACGTACTGTCCCTTTTTATTAATTACCGGCAGAGCTGTATAATTCGTAATAACAAACATATTATAAGCTTGAGTAAATGAATCAGTATTGGTTAAAAAGACAGTTTCATTTTTGGGTAACAAATAAAACAGATGGTTTTTCATAAAAATGATCTCCTTATTCTTTTTAAAAGCTTTTGGACGGTTTTTAATTATAGTTAATTTTATCATGAATTTCACAAGTCTCCCTTAAAAAAAATCTTAATCACGACTGTAACAATTTGAGAAAATTCAATTTCCCTTTCACGAAATGGCTCTGATAGTGTATAATTAATAGCAACGAATGAATGAGGGAATTTAAATGGAAGAGTTTTTGTTATATGTTCAATCAAGAATAACGGTAGCCAGTTTCATCGAGGTTGTCATCATTTCTTTTATTGTATATCGACTATTGATGTGGATTCGGGGAACCCAGGCGGAACAGGTTTTTAAAGGCTTGATCGTGTTGCTTTTTTTGTCACCGATCAGTGAATGGCTGGGTTTTACCACCCTTAATTTAATTATCACCAGCGCCTTTACCTGGGCGTTTATTTTCATCGTAGTGGTTTTTCAGCCGGAGTTTCGGTCAGCTTTGGAACAATTGGGTAATAATCGTATTTTTAAAGAGATGATGAAGAAGCCATCAATGGATTTTCTGGAAGAAGATGTCGATAAAATTGTTAAAGCAGTGGCAAGGCTGGCTTGCGAGCGCACCGGCGCACTGATTGTACTGGAAAAAGACACCGGACTCAATAATATTGTCAAAACCGGAACCGAGCTGGATTCAGATATCAGCAATGAGTTACTGGAAAACATTTTCACGCCTAATCGTCCCCTTCATGACGGGGCAGTGATTATTAAGTTGTGGTCGCGACAAATTCGAGCGGCGGGATGCTTGCTACCGCTTTCGGATAACCGCGATTTGGGCAGTGAATTGGGAACCCGGCATCGGGCTGGTTTGGGAATGACTGAAAAATCTGATGCCCTGGTCATTATCGTATCTGAAGAAACCGGACAAATATCCTATGCATCAAAGGGCACCTTGTTTCAGGATGTGATCATCGAGGTGCTCAAACAGATTATTCTGGAAAACTATATCCTCACTGAGGAAGGCAACACAGACAACGGGTGGATTCACAAGCTCTGGGGGAGAATAGATGGCAGCAAATAAAAAAAAGATATCTTTGCACGAACGATTATTTCGGATGATTGTAGCGGTTGGTATTGCCATCACCCTCTGGTTTATCGTCAATGGAAACGCCGATATGCTGATCACCCAGGATTATAACAGCATTCCGATAACCTTAACGAATGTCGAATCCCTGACCCAAAAAAATCTGGTGCTGGTTGATAATAAAAACTATTATCTCAATTTACAGGTTAAGGGTACGGACAGAAATTTAAGAAATATTATTACGAAAGAAATTACTGCCGAAGTTGATCTCGGTGACATTGAAGAAAAAGGGAGCTATGAGCTGGATGTAGAAGTAAAGGGGCTGGCTAATTCGGTGATTATCAGCAGTATGAACCCGACCAGCCTTTCGCTTGAAGTCGACAATATCATTAAAGAAGCGATGGATGTGGACATTGTGCTGGAAGGAATACCCGCTAACGAGCTGTCGGTGATCTCGGCCAAATCTCAGGAAAAGGTGGAAGTGGAAGGTCCGGAAGAATCGATTATGCAGATTGATAAAATAACCGCAACAGCCAATGTTAACGGATTAGAAACCGATACGACAAGGCATTTGGAGGTTACAGCATATGATCTGTCGGGTAATCCGATTAGTGATTTGGAAATGTTGCCAAATGTTGTTGCGACTGAGATTTTTTTAGGAAAAACAAAATCGGTTGGAATGACCCCTTCGACAACCGGGGTGCCAGCGAATGGAACCATCGTCACAGCGGTAATGGTTGAGCCCTCTAAGGTACTAGTCGGAGCGAAAGAAGATGTGCTAAATGCCGTTGAGACGATTTCCATCGATCCCATTGACGTTTCGGGACAGTCAAAAACATTTACCAAAGATATTAATCTCACGGCACCAACAGGATTCTATTTCCTTGATGACAGCGAAAAAGTCAAAGTGACGGTTTTCATTGAAAGTCCTGTTGAAAAGAGCTTTACGATTGATAAGGTGAGTGTAAAAAACCTGGGAACTGGTCTGGTGACGTCTAAAATTAAAGATACCAGGGTGGTGATAAAACTAGAAGGAGCCAGCAGTGTTTTGAACAGTTTAAATGCGGCTCAGATCGAAGCCTTTGTGGATTGTGCTAATTTGGGACCAGGCGAACATGAGTTACCAATTCAGACCAATTTATCACAGTCTCTGGTAAAATCCATAACACCAGCAAAAACAACAGTAATAATTGAGTGAAAAACTTAAATATAGAATAATACTTAGATAAAATTCAATACAAAATCTTGCATTTGACAATAATTTAACATATAATAGCAGGAAGTAATTTTTTCAGAGAATTACATTCACACCAAAAACACTATTTTAAGGAGGAAATTAAAAGTGAAAAGAGTTTATAATTTTTCAGCTGGACCATCTTGTTTACCGCTAGAAGTCCTGGAAAAAGCTGGGTCTGAAATGGTATCCTATGGAGATGCAGGCATGTCCGTGATGGAGATGAGTCATCGATCATCCTATTTTGATGATATTCTTCAAGCAGCAAAAAATCTTTACCGAGAACTGATGAATGTACCCGACAATTATGAGATTCTGTTTTTACAAGGTGGCGCATCAACTCAGTTTGCCATGATACCACTCAATCTTTTTTCAAAAACCAATAAAGCCGATTTTATGATTACCGGCAGTTGGGCAAAAAAGGCTTATCAAGAATCAGCCCGTTATGGAGAAGCAAAGGTTATTGCATCATCCCAGGATAAAACCTTTTCCTACATCCC
>JAQUWM010000092.1 GCA_028692885.1 Acetobacterium sp.
ATACTGCATCATGGGTAAATTGCCATTTAAGACCAGTCGGGAATCCTCCGCCACCACGACCACGAAGACCAGAGGCCTTAACCTCATTAATAACATCGATCGGGGTCATCGTCAGCAATACTTTTTCCAGTGCCAAGTAACCGTCAGAACCAAGGTATTCATCAATGTTTTCGGGATCAATAACACCACAGTTTGCTAACGCAATCCGCTTTTGTTTTTTAAAGAAACCCAGCTCGTTGATTGACAGGGACTGATCTTCTTCGTCTTTTTCGGTATAAATCAGTCGCTCTAATGGACGACCTTTAGCAAGGTGTTCTTCCACTAATTCAGCGATATCGGCCAGCTCAACATGAGCGTATAAAACCGCTTCCGGGTAAACAATAACAACAGGTCCCAGTTCACATAGACCAAAACAACCGGTTGCAATAACTTCTATCTCATCCTTTATATCGTGTTTCACGAGTTCTTTATTAAATTCTTTTACCAATTTTATAGAACCAGAGGAACAACATCCTGTGCCACCACAAATCAGTACCTGCGAACGTTTATATGCCATCTGCTCTTCTCCTTCTCAATTAACCCTTAACCGATGGATCGATGACCTTACCATCAATCACAGTCATGGTATATTCATCTACAATTTTACCTTGAGCCAAGTGTTCATCGACAACTCGTGCAATCTTTTCAGCAGTCATGTGCACATAGGTCACTTTTTCATTATTGGCATCGTAAACTTCGACAATTGGTTCCAATCGGCATGATCCAATACATCCGGTTTGAGCAACACTGACATCAACCAAACCTTTTGCGTCAACCTCTTCCATCAGTTTAACCATAACTGGTCGTGCGCCGGCTGCAATACCACAGGTAGCCATACCTACTACAACCCGGTAGCCATTTTTTCCTTGTCGTAAATTAAGTTCGCTCAATTTCTTTTCGCGAATCGCTTTTAGTTCTGCTAAGGACTTTGCCATAAATTTTTTCCTCCATAATTTCTTCAAGACCTTCTTTTACGTGTTCCCTGATCCAGTTAAGAATTTCCGGCTCGTTTAAAGATTCAACTTCTAAGGTCTCTTTAATTTCTCGTGTATTAAAAACAAATTGTTGGTTATTATAGTCGTGCTGGTAGTAAAGATCTGTCTCTCCAAAAGACATTACCATGGTGAGAATCGTATCCGCCATATTCCCAACCGGGGCACAATCAATATGATCTCGCCTGAAGTTTGCGACCACCTTTGTTCCGACTCCCACGGTTGAGCTTATCTCAAAATATCCGCCGCACGCTTCGGCCGCTGCTTTAAATAGGGATAAACCCAGACCAACCTTACGGGTTGTTCGGGTCGTCACAAATGGATCGGTAATTTTTTGAAGCCGGTCGGCCGGTATTCCACACCCATCATCTTCAATGATCGTGGTGATTTCATTATTTTCCGCCGATTCAATAATCACTAACTTAACAAGCTTTGCCTTTGCTCTGATGGAATTCTGAGTAATATCCAACATATGAAGGGACAATTCTTTCATATGAGACGACTAATATTTCTCTAGAATTTCCGGGATTTCATCTAAGGTTAAACCGCCATAAACGTCTTCATTAATCATCATAACTGGTGCTAAGCCACAGGCACCAATACAACGGGTTGCATCAACCGACCATTTTCCATCTTCCGTTGTGTCGCCCACAGCGGTTCCCAGAATGCGGTTAACCTTGTCAATAATCGATTGCGCACCTCTTACATAACAAGCGGTTCCCAAACAGATTCCGATTTTGAATTTCCCTTTTGGTAAAAGAGTAAACTGTGAATAAAACGTTGCCACGCCGTAGACTTCTGTTAAAGGAATCTCCAACTCATCGGCAATCGTTCCCTGTAATTCAAGCGGTAAATAGCCGTACTTTTCTTGCGTTTCCTGCATAATCTGCATTAAACAACCTGGAACTTCTCTGTGCTTGGCGACTATTGCCTTCACTACATCCAAATTTTCAACTGCTATTAATTCAGCCAATTTTCCAACCTCCTAATTAATCCTGCATACCTCTACGCTTTGATTGTATATTTTCTAACAAAGTCATTATAACATACAACGAAATACTTCGTTATATTTATAACAGATAAATTTTTTGCCTTTTTTACTCCAAATTTTACTGACAACGTTTAACCTTATTCTGACTTTACAAAGCAAAAACGCCACTCTTTGAAATTCTGGAAACTTTACGATCCAGATCAGGAAATCAGTTCATCAACCTGCCCTAATGTAACCTTTATGGGTATCTTCCCTGGTTGAGTGCTCAGCCCAGATGGCGGATCAGGGTCTGCAGTTGCCGATCCGGGAGTTCGAGAAAATACTCCCGCTCAGCAATTTCTTCCAACCGATGGGCATCAGAGCCATGAATAAACTGATACTCCTTGAAGAAGCGAAAGCGCTTCAAAACATTTTCGACGGTTTCTGTTTTTGAAACCTCACAAGTTTTTATACCCAATTCCGGAGGCATAAAACCCAAAGATCCAATCAAACTATAAGATTTTCTATCAATATGAGCGGGCACCAGAATCCCACCAAGATTTGTAACCAGCTCCCAGAGTTGACTGACCCCAATATCAGTGGCTGAAATCAGCAGCTTGTCGACTTCACCAATGATCTGATCATGCTCGTCCATAATCGTTTGGGCTCCAAATAATTCTTTTTTATTAAGCACCTCCGGCAAATGTTGATAAAGAATCCGATCCAATTCCATCGCCGCTGCCAGGGTTTCAAAATAAGCCAGGATATGGGCTTCTTCTTTTGTCGTCACTTCAATTCCGGCCAGGATACTCAGTGCTTTTTTATTTTTTTTTGCCACTGCCATAATTGCCGGCAAGTTTTTAGCGGAGTTGTGATCGGTTACGGCAATAACGTCCAACCCTTTCAGTAGCGCCATATTGACAATGTTATTGGGGGTCATCTCCGCTTCGCCACAGGGCGACAAGGCCGAGTGGATATGCAGATCGATGGCTACCTTGTCCATTTTAAATGCCGGCATTTCCTAAAATTTTACAGACTTCGTAGGCATTCAAATTGGTGATGATGACCGGAATATCTTCGATGATCGCCCGTTCGAGAGCGCTTTCTTCGACTTCTGCACCTTCTGGAATAATGACACAGGTCATTTCCAGCAAGCTTGCCACGGCGATAATATTGACGTGGGTTTGGATCGTCACCCAGGCACAGCCACTGCCGGCATTGGCCATTACCCAACTCAGTAAATCACCAACGTAGCCACTTTCAATGACGCCTTCAACTCCGATCTGAGGATTAAGACACTTGAATTCTTTTTTTTCCAATAAGTCACTGACCTTCATTGCTTTTCTCCTTTAGCTTTTGTAAATATATGTTTCGCCTATCTCTATAAGGTAAATTAAAGATTTTTGTAAATCTAACTGGCAATTGGGCAGTGCGCGGGCGAGGGTCTGACCCCTTGGTCATCACGGATCGCCCCTACATTATAATATTTAATTCACCATTATATCGCAGTGCGGTTATTATCGCAGTACCGTTATTCTTTTTTACTTAGCGGTTTTTCGGTCGGGTGTTCGACCTGCAGCAGATCATTGGTTAAGATCGAGAGGTCTCTAATCCGCTCTTTTAAGATGAAGACGCAGTCAATTTCTTTGGCTTTTCCAGCGACAATATCTTCGGCCAGGGCCCGACAACCGGGCGCACCACAGGAACCGCAGTCCAAACTGGGGAGTTTTTCTTCCAGTATTTCAATCTGTTTCATTTTTTCGATCGCTTTATTGATATCCTGATCCAGCGGTTCGGGACTACGGGGCAGAATCCGCTCTTTGATGTGCATCATCCCGGAGTTATAAATACTTTTTACGTATTCATCTGACATGTGGACAATCGAGTTCTGCTTCATTCTTTTGACCCGATACTTGAGGTACATTTTAGCGACATAATTATTTTCAACCGTCAAACAGCCACCAACACAACCACCGATACAGGCCAGACCTTCAAAAAATTTAATCGTCTCCAATTTACCGCATTCGATTTTTTCCAGGACGTTGATCACATTTTGAATGCCATCGACGTAGAGCACGTTTTTATTTTTCAGGTAATCGCTTTCTCCTCCGGATAATGCCCAGGCGCAGGAATCGGCAGTGGTATTATGAATGCCCGCCTGAACCGGGCAGTTACCGATCAGATCAGCCAGATCACTATAAACATCTTTGATCGCGATGGCGCCATCGATCTGATCATATTTATCATACTCGCTGGCAGTTGGATTATTAACCATCGTCGTTTTAGCAGCACAGGGGGTTATGAAAAAAATACCAATGTCGCTGTTTTTATATTCGCCTTCTTCTCTGAGCCGCTTTCGCACCAGTCTGGCCGTCAGCGCCATTGGCGATTTTAAGCGGCAGATATTATCGGTGAGCTCCGGAAAGCGCACCTGAATCAGCTTGACCACCGCCGGACAGGCTGATGAAATCAGCGGGCGCGGATACTTTCTGGCATGGTACTCATACTTAAGCGCCTGGCCGACGATCTCTGCGCCATAAGCGACTTCGACCACCTCATCAAAGCCCAGCGCTTTAACTGCCGAAAGAATCTGATTGATGGTGTACTTGGGCTTAAACTGACCAATGATTGTCGGCGGCACCAACGCCACCTTATATTTGAAATTTTTTTTTGTTTCCAGCGGATCTGTTTTCGCCAGTTTTGCATGATGGGGACAGATCCGAATGCACTCACCACAGTCAATACATTTAGACTCGCTGATAATGGCCTTACCACCGCGAACCCGGATCGCTCCGGTGGGACAGTTTCTCAGACAGGTGGTACACCCGAGACATTTTTCCTCATCAAGGTATACAGAATGAAGCAATTTTTCCATACCCTTACCTTCTTTCTATATTATTCAAGTGAAAATTTCATGACAATTTTGGTGCCCGCTCCAATTTTTGAAGTGATCAGAAAATTATCAGCATGTTTATTCATATTAAATAGACCCATGCCAGCGCCAAAACCCATTTGTCTGACCTTATCATCAGCCGTTGACCAGCCGGCGGTCATGGCCAAATCAAGATTGTCAATACCTGGTCCGATATCTTTAATCGTCAGACTCAATTCTTCTTCGCCTACTTCTAAAATAATTTTTCCCCCCAATGAATGGATCGCTAAATTCATTTCACCTTCGTAACCGGCAATCGAGACCTTTCGGATCACCTTACTGGAAACCCCCAATTGCTGAAGGATGTCTTTTATTTTTCGGGAGGCTTCCCCGGCCGCATCAAAATCGCCTCGTTTAACATCAAGTATGAGTTTATATCTCATATCTGACTGGCTCCTTTCATGCCATGCTGATAAAGAATGCCACAGCTCTCAAAAAGAATATGCCTGGTTGCCATAATCAGTAGGTTGCGTTCTTTAGCCATCTCGATCATTTCCTGACTTGGCATTTTATTTCGGACAAAGATGATACTATTCATATTTGCCATATCAACCGTATTTAGGACTTGTTTGTTGACCAGACCGGTAAGTAAAATGGCATCTTCTCTGGCAAAGCACAGCACATCACTCATCAGATCACAGCCAAAAGCAAAGTATATTTCTTCTTCGAGGTGGTTTTCTCCAGATAAAACCACGGCATCGAGAAGGTCTCTTACTAGACTTAATTTCATCGAAGGTTCTCCTTTAGTTTAGTTGTTGCTATTATTGTAAAGGATTTCTCACTCTCTTAGCAAGATCTTTGATCGTTTTTTTGCACTTATTGGCATAAATTTTTCACCGTTTTATTTTTTTGCTTTATTTTTTTACAATTTTATTTTTTTATAGCTTTATTTTGTGATAGGGGGCTGCCAGTCCTTTTAACAACTTCTCGTCATCATCGTCGCAGGTAAAGAGAATGACCTGACGTTTCCGACTAAGCTCTAATAATAGTTTAAGCGCCTCGATTTTTCGTTGTTTATCATAGCGGACAAAGGGCTCATCGAGAATAAAGGGGAACTCATGACTGATCTGCTCACCAATTCCATAGCGGAAAGCAAAATGAACCTGATCGATGGTTCCGGCACTTAATTGTTCAGCATCCTTAAAATCGCCGCTGTTGGGATCGACGACCTTAATTTTCATCGCTTCATCAATTTTGACCGCTTTGTAATGGCTGGTGATCGACTGTAAAATACCACCGATGTTTTTGTTCAGCTCTGGTGCCGACTCCAAATGGCTATCTTTTTGCATCGCTGCCAGCACTTCCAGGGCGGCATCACAAGCTTTGATTTCGATATCAAAGGCCGCAATCTGAGCATCAAGGGATTTAATCGTCTCCTGAATTTCAACCGGCAGGCCAATACCATCCGTGAGGGCACTGTTTTCCCCTTCCAGCCGGGCAATTTCTTTTCCCAAATTTAACAGCTCTTCTGATTTTGGCGAGGCTTTCTGCCAGGCCGACTGTCCCGCTTCGTTTTTTCCGCCGTTGACGGTTTCGAGCAGATTCTCCAGCAGTTGCAGGTTTCCGTTAAAGCGAATTTTCAGTTCTTCCAACTGCTGGCCTTTTTCACAGCGTTCCGCATAGTCGGCAATGTCTTTAACCTCATATTCGGCCAATTTTTTTTCCAGCTCCCGGATAATTCCACGACGCTGTTCAAAGAGCACTTCATAACCAGCCTGATGACGGGAGTGCTGAACAATAATCAATTCGCCTTCGTTTTGCAGCTGTTCCAATTCTTTCTGATTCCGGACTGCTTTTTTATAGTAACTGTCAAAACTGGGGCCATCTTCCAATTGGTATTTGGCCAATATTTCTTCCTGAATTGGGATCAGCTGTTTTTCTTTTAAGATTCTTCGTTTCTTAAGGGTTGCCGAGATGCCGAAGCTCAAACCAACCACCCCGACAATCGCCAGGGTCACGCCAATCGTTAATGACAGGTTTTCAAGCCCCTGACTACTTCCCATCAGCCCCACATTGGCCAGTCCTACCAGGCTCATTCCCAGCAGGGTTACCAGCGTCGCAATGATGTTGATGGCAATATTTGATTTTTTATCAACTGCCGCTACTTCATTTCGTTCGGTTCTGAAAATTTCGTAATCTTCGCTAATCCCTTCCAGCGTATGCCCCGCCAGTGAGCTCCGTTTGGATGCTTCTTTCTGGCGGATCGTTTTTAAATGTTCAGACGCATCGGCCATTTCCTTTTCGATGTAGTCCATCTGATCGCTGAGCCGTTCGGCCTGGTTTTTAATCGCTTTTAAACCCTCGAGCGTCTTGTAATTATAACTTTCATAGATCTGGTCTTCTCTGATTATTTTTGACAAGCGATTGTTTTCTTTTTCCAGTTTGTTGATTTTTTCATAGGACTGCAGCAGTTCTTTTTTTCGCTTAACCACCGATTCCTGGCTGAGATAGTCATTTTCTGCTTCAATCCGTTTCATCATCTTCTGATTGCGGATGATTTTTTCCTGATTTTCGGCAACCTTGGCATAGGCGATCTCGGCTTCTTTTAATAATTCCTTAAGCTCATCGCGTTCTCTCAGGGCGACCCCGATTCTTGACTTACTTTGGCCGGAACGACCGATCTTGTTCTTTTTTTCTTCCAGCCGCCGGACAATGCCCTGGAAATTAATCTCGATCCCGCTGGCATTTTTCATCTCGATGTAAGCATCGCGGACTTCATCCTGGTTGCCAGAATCGTTATCATGAAGGGTCTGACGCATATTGACGGTGTTATTATAAATAACCGCCGTCATGCCGATATTTCCCAGCGGTAAATGCTGACGAATCACACCATCGTATTTAAATTGATCATTGATTATTTTTCCGGTGGTATTATCATAGATAATCAACGCATCTTTTGCTCTTAGGAAATTCCGCTCCAGCCGAATTTCCTGATCATCGATCTGATAAACCAGAGAGCCACTGTAGTCAAATTGATTCCAGGGGATATATTTTTCGTATTCATCACTATAGGTTTTCTTTTTTCGGTAGGGTTTGTAAAAGCCGAAAAACATCCCTTGAATAAAGGTTTGAACCGTTGATTTACCGGCTTCGTTCTGGCCGTAGATCAGATTGAGTCCCGGCTCCAGGACAATGCTCCGGTCTTTGAATTTTCCAAAGGCTTTGATTGTCAGGGTTTTTATGATCATTTTAAAACCCCCTCACCAATCATCGCTTCAATGCTGTAAATGATCGCTTTTTTACGGACATCCGGTTCCGCTATTTTCCCCAGTTCTTTTAACAGCTGACCGATCGGATTGTTTTTATTTTCTTCGATTAACAATTCCAGATCAATATCCGGTTCCAGTCCGGCAGTATCTGTTTCGATATAATAAAACGATTCTTCGAGATCATCATTGATCCAGTCCATTTGAATTTCCGGATTGATATAGCCGCTAAAGCGAATCCGATAATAATGCTGCTGGCGGTTTTTTTCGGAATCACAGTTGATTGCTTTTTTGATAATATCCGAATAGGAATCTTCCGGGGAAATCTGAATTTCCCGGGTTTCATATTTCCTTGATTGAATCGGATTAAAGCCACTGGTGGTGATAAAGGTCTGGTTTTCATAATCAATTGTTACCTGCGAGATTAAGAAGCCCCGTTCTCCGGTTTCACCAAAATTAAGCGCTACCGGTGACCCGCAATAGGCGGCTCCCCCAGGCGTCAGTCCGGGTTTATGAATGTGTCCAAGGGCAATAAAATCGAAGCCCTTCTTTTCGATCAATCGTAAGTCAATCGGGAGATAGACACTTTGATTGGTCACTTCGCCGTGAATCATTAAGATATTATAGCGGCTATTGTTTAGCTTAATGCTATTAAACGAGCGCTCCGGAAAGGCCCGATATTCGTTTTTAACCCACGCCATGCCATAAATTTCGGTGTTGAGTTCTTTGATAGAAACCGAACGATAGACATCTTCTTCAAAGATGTAGACATTGTTCGACCACTCAACCTTTTTGTAGGGCGAGCTGTT
>JAQUWM010000017.1 GCA_028692885.1 Acetobacterium sp.
AATTTCGATAACCTGATTTTGGCCATTGTTCGGATTTTTTAATGGCTTGTTTCGTTATGCCTTTTTTATCAATCCTTATTTCTAAAAAAAATTGAAATTAACTATTGACTTTTATTAGCTGGTCTAAATATTAAATGTAAAAAAATCGTTGGATAATAAATCAATGTATAAAAGTTTGTTGCGTAAGATGTCTTCTTTTCCGGTGATGACTTTTAAAGCTTCAGAAACTTCCAGCGAAGCAGCCAGTGCGGGGGTGAAGGATGGATTGCCGAGACTTTTGGAATCGTATTCTTTTTCTTTGGCATAGAGACGCGAGAGGGTATCGTCTTCAGGAAACACCGTGGTTATCTGGGCAAACCAGCCGCCAATGGCGCCGTGGATCAGCGGGATGTTTTTTTGTTTGCACAAGGTCTGCACAGTGAGTCGGGTTGGAACGTTATCAAGAGCGTCAATCACCAGATCAGCCTCGCCAATGATGGCGAAACCATTCTTTTCATCCAGGAAATCGTGATAGTAGGTAGTCGTCACTTCTTTATTAATCAATTTAACCCGATCCGCCGCGGCTTGGGCTTTTGGGGTGCCGAGATTGTTTTCAGTCGAAAAAAGTTGCCGATTCTGGTTGGAATCTTCAAAAACATCCCCATCAATCAGGATCAGAGAACCAATTCCGACCCGTGCCAGCATTTCAATAATATAACCGCCCAAACCGCCACAGCCAACCACACAAACCGTAGCATTCTGGATACGCTCAAAGTCGTTCTCGGAAAAAGCCGGGAAATTCCGTTCATAACGTGACATAGCGTCGCCTCCTTGTAATTCAATTTAACATTATTTAATACTCAGTATAACAATTTTCAGCAAATAATTAAAGTCTTGAATTTATATTGTTTTTTCTGATAAAAATCGTTAGAATAGAATCAAGACAAAAAAAACGACAAAGTTTGGTCGGTAAGGAGAAAAAATGGAGTTGTTGAAGGTTAAAACCATTGATGAAATGAAAAACATCATCAATGAGACATTTAAAGGCATCACCTTAGAGAAAGAAACCATTAATATCAATCACGGCTTGGGTCGGGTACTATCAGCGGATGTCATATCCACCATGGATGTGCCTCATTTTAATCGATCAGTGGTAGATGGTTATGCGGTGAAGTTAACCGATATCCAGGGTGCATCGAATGCCATACCGGGGTTTTTGAGAATAACCGGAGAGGTTCAGATGGGGCAAGAAACCCGGAACATCCTTAACCAGGGCGAAACGGTCTACGTTCCAACCGGTGGCATGGTGCCAGAAGGCACTGAAGCCATGGTGATGATCGAATATACTGAAAAACTGGGAGAACACGATCTGGCAATTTATACCAATGCCGGAGCCAACGAAAACATGATGTTAATTGGGGATGATATCAGAAACGGTGAATTGGCCTTTTCCCGGGGGCATGTGCTAAGGCCCCAGGATATTGGCGTTTTATCGGCTTTGGGTTACCTCCAGATTGACGTTTTTAAACGTCCCAAACTTAGTATTATTTCCACCGGGGATGAAATTATCCGTCCTGGGGAGACACCTAAGCCAGGCGAAGTGATTGATATCAATACCCCCGCATTGGCGGCAGTGGCCAAGCGATTAGGTGCTGATGTGGTTTTGACGTCCTACGCCAGAGATGATCAGGGAGATATTCAGGAAGCCATTGAAAACGGTTTAGAAAAGGGTGATATGGTCATTCTTTCCGGCGGCAGTTCCGTGGGTGAAAAGGATTATACCGTAAAAGTTATTGACAACCTGGGCGAAGTGCTTCTCCATGGTTTGGCGGTTAAACCCGGAAAACCGACGATATTAGGAACCATTCTTAAAAAACCGGTGATTGGTTTACCCGGGCAGCCGGCAGCGGCGATTATGGTGCTGATGATTGTACTAAGAGAATTTATGACCCTTTACTATGGTCAGGATTCGTTTAGATATCAGGGTGTGCAGGGTATTCTGATGGAAAATATTCATGCTGCGCCAGGACGGCGCACCTTCCAGACGGTGTCGATCAGCGAAACCGAAAAAGGCCTTGAAGTCCGACCGACTCATGGTAAATCGGGGATGATTACCCTGTTGTCCTATTCGGATGGATACATCGAAATTACCGAAAATGAAGAAGGAAAAAATGCCGGAGATCGGGTTAACGTGACACTGTTTTAGAAGTCAGCGATAAATACGTGCATCAAAAATGGAGGGAAGAATGAATACCGAAAATATCGGAAAAAAAGATGAACGAAATCTATATTTGAAAAATGAAGATCTGGATGTGGCAGTGGCCAAATATCTGGCTTTGTTGGACTTTGAAAAAGTACAGGAAAAAGGTCGTCTATTGTCGGTGATCGAAGCTCAGGGATGGGTGACCAGGGAGCCGGTTTTTGCAAAAATTTCGTCTCCTTATTATAATGCCTCAGCCATGGATGGGATCTGTGTCGATGCCATGGAAATGATTGGCGTCGACGAACGCCATCCTCGCATATTGACCAAAGGAAAAGCATTTAATTTTGTCGATACCGGGGATGTGATTGCCGATCCCTACAATGCGGTGGTGATGATTGAGGATGTGCTAATTAAAAGTGATGACGAAGTCAGTATTAATAACCCCGTTTCGCTGTGGCAGAATGTCCGTCCCATTGGTGAAGATATTGTTGCCGGCGAGCTGATTATTCCAGCCTTTCATCGGGTTCGCCCGATCGATCTGGGGGCTCTTCTGGCTGGCGGCATCACCACCATTGAGGTGATGGAAAAACCCCGGGTTGGGATTATCCCGACCGGTACCGAATTGGTAGAAGCGGGAACAACCATGGCAGCAGGAAAAATTGTCGATTCCAATACCCATATGTTTGTCGGGCTGGTTAAAGAATACGGCGGAGAAGCCCGGCGTTATCCGACGGTGCGGGATGACTACGAGCTGATCAAAGCGGCCATCAGCAAAGCTGTCGATGAAAATGATATGGTATTGATTTCAGCCGGTTCATCGGCGGGAACCGAAGACTATACCCGTCGGCTGATCGAAGAACTGGGCGAGGTAGTCGTTCATGGTGTCGCTATCAAACCGGGAAAACCGGTGGTTTTGGGAATCATTAAGGGTAAGCCGGTGATCGGGATTCCCGGTTATCCGGTATCCGCTTACTTTGTTTTTGAAAGTTTTGTGAAGCCAGTGATTCTGGCCTTTAATCATCAGACCTTTGTCGAAGGGGTCACCATTAAAGCGGTGCTGTCGAAACGGCTGATGTCGTCACTTAAATATCTGGAGTTTGTGCGGATGAAATGTGGCCGGGTCAACGATCGCTTTGTGGCAACGCCGCTGGATCGGGGTGCTGGGGTCACGATGTCGCTGGTTAATGCTGATGGGATTTTAAAAATTCCCAAAAATGTTGAAGGTTATGAGGCCGGGGAAGAGGTTGAGCTGATTCTGATGCGTCCTCAGGAAGAAATTGAAAATACCTTGGTTTCGATTGGTAGCCACGATGTACTGATGGATATCATCGCCAATATTATTCATAAAAATAAAGAAATTGCGAACCTGTCCTCGGCTCATGTGGGCAGCCTGGGTGGGATTATGGCGATCAAAAAAGGCGAATGTCATCTTGCCCCGATCCACCTGCTGGATGAGGAAACAGGAATTTATAACCGCTCTTATTTAAAACGTTATCTGGCTGATCAAGAAGTGGTGCTGATCAAAGGGGTCAAACGAACTCAGGGGATGATTATCCCTAAAGGTAATCCTAAAAATATTCACGGAATTGCCGATCTGACCCGCGCGGATATCAGTTTTGTTAACCGGCAGCGGGGTTCAGGAACCCGGGTGCTGCTGGACTATTTGTTAAAAGAGCAGCAGATTGATGTAAATCAGGTTTTAGGTTATACCCGCGAAATGAACACCCATATGATGGTGGCTTCGGCGGTTAAATCGGGTTCCTGCGATGTGGGAATGGGGGTTTTGTCGGCAGCCAATATGATGGGTCTGGATTTTATTCCAATTGGCGATGAAGCCTATGATTTTGTGATATTAAAAGAAAATCTGGGCGATTCCCGGGTACAGATATTTATCAATGTTCTTAAATCTCCGGAATTTGAAGAGGCCCTGAAGCAGCTGGGGGGATATGGATTAGAGCAGCCGGGAGAAATAGTCGAACCCTCGACAACATAAGGGAGAAAGCAGGAAGCAGATGAAGGATAATTATGGAAGAAAAATAAATTACATGCGTATTTCCATCACCGATTTATGCAATTTAAGATGCGTCTACTGTATGCCGGAAGAGGGGATTGAAAAACATCCCCATCAAAAAAACCTTACCTTTGAAGAAATTCTGGATCTGATTAAAGCCGGGGTATCGCTGGGGGTGAACAAGATTCGGCTAACTGGTGGAGAACCGCTGGTTCGTCATGGGATTGTCGATTTAGTCAGACAAATTGGGGAAATCCCCGGAATTAATGATCTCACCATGACCACTAATGGGATCCTGTTACCCAAATACGCAAAAGATTTAAAAGAAGCCGGATTAAACCGGGTAAATATCAGTCTGGATACCTTTGATCCGGTCAAATTTCATCAGATTACCCGCTGCGGTAATCTGGAGGATGTTCTGGCCGGGCTTGCGGCAGCCAGAGACGCAGGGATGGATCCGATTAAAATCAACACGGTGCTGATTAAGGGATTTAATGACGATGAGATCGAAACCTTTGTCAATTACACCAAAGACGAAGCAGTTGATGTCCGCTTTATTGAGCTGATGCCCTTGGGTGAGTCGAGTGATTTTGCGGAAAACAAATATCTGTCCAATGGCGAAGTATTAAAACGCATGCCGACCTTAAATCCGCTGTTGGAACCGGACAAAACCGGGCCGGCAGAATATTATCAACTGCCCGGGGCCAAAGGCCGGGTAGGACTGATTAATCCCATCAGCAAGCATTTCTGCAGTGAATGCAATCGAATTCGGGTAACGACCGATGGTAAAATCAAACCGTGTCTACATTCGGACTATGAGATTGATCTGGTTGAACTACACCAGGCAGGAAAGACTTATAAAGAAATTTTATTACAGGCGATTAATGAAAAACCGGAAAAACATCATATCAGCGAGCACGAAACACAATCATTGCGAAATATGAATCAAATTGGAGGATGACATGGAAAAAGAGAATTTAGAGTTTACTCATTTTAATGAGGCCGGACGCGGTGTGATGGTCGACGTTACCGAGAAAAAAAGCACCGCGCGGGTGGCTATTGCCAAAGGTGCGATCGCCATGAAAAAAGAGACGCTGCAAAAAATTATTGAAGGACAGATGAAAAAAGGCGATGTCCTGGGAGTAGCTCAGGTCGCCGGGATTATGGGGGTTAAGCGGACAGCTGAGCTGATCCCGATGTGTCATAATATTTTTATTTCCGGTAGTGATATCAATTTTGAAATTGATGAGGTAAATTCCCGGATTTTAATTGAAGCAACCGTTAAAAATACCGGCCAGACCGGCGTCGAAATGGAAGCGTTAACGGCTGTTTCAGTGGCTGCTCTGACAATCTATGACATGTGCAAAGCGGTGGACAAAGAAATGACCATTGAATCCATCTATCTGGCTAAAAAAACCGGCGGTAAATCCGGCGAATTTATCAATCCCAAAAATAAATAATTAACTAGGAGAATGACATGAGTGGAAAAGTAATTGCAATTAATATCAGTGAGAAAAAAGGAATTATCAAAAAACCGATTGAAGTAGGTAATTTTATTGAAAATTTTGGCCTGGAGGGAGATGCTCATGGCGGTGATTGGCATCGACAGGTTAGCCTGTTAGGTCAGGAAAGTGTTGATAAAATGATTGCGATGGGTGCAACGGGATTATCGGCCGGAAGTTTTGCCGAGAACATCACCACCGAAGGAATCTGCGTCTATCAATTGCCGATCGGAACCCGCTTAAGAATTGGAGAAACGCTTCAGGAAGTCACCCAGATTGGCAAAAAATGTCATACGGGATGCGAAATTTCCAAACAGGTTGGCGACTGTGTTATGCCCAGAGAAGGTATCTTTACCATTGTATTGGAAGGCGGTACGATTAAAGCCGGCGATACGATAACAGTAGTGGAGTAATCGCAAGGATCAGGTTAAGTGATCCGCTCCATATAAGGTCAATAATTCGCAAAGTTTTTTATCATCGGTAAGCAAAAATTGGAATAAACATTAAATTTTTCCAGAGGATCGAACAAATCACAAAAAATGATTAAATGTGTATTGCATTATCACAATTAAGTGTTACAATAGTAAATGTTATTGCCGTACAAGTGTCTTTCATGTGAAGACAGTCGCCTGATGGAGGACAATATGAGTGAATTTATAAATAGAATGGCCGGTGTGGCCTGGAGTATCATCCCGATATTGCTGATCTTTTTTTTGATGTCAGGCATTATGTTTGTTTTTTATTTCAAAGTAAAAATTGAAGAAATATCGATCTATTTAAAAAGTATTGCAGCTTCCCTCGAAAGGCTTTCAAATCGGCGAAATGACTACTAGAAAGAGTTTTATGGAGGAATTTATGTTTTTTGAAGAAGTAAAAGCTGCAGATCCTGAGATTTATGAACTCATGGAAAAGGAATTGCATCGACAACAAAGCCATTTAGAGCTGATCGCCTCTGAAAACTTTGTGTCAGACGCAGTAATGATTGCTATGGGAACCCATTTAACCAATAAATATGCCGAAGGTACCCCCGGACACCGTTTCTACGGCGGCTGTCGTCACGTCGATACGATTGAACAGGTTGCCATCGATCGGGCTAAAGCATTATTTGGCGCTGAGCATGCCAATGTCCAGCCCCATTCCGGAGCCCAGGCTAATACTGCCGTATACATGGGGATTTTAGAACCTGGCGATACGGTTTTAGGGATGCGCCTGGATCAAGGGGGGCATTTAACCCATGGTAGCCCGGCCAATCTGTCAGGTAAATATTATAATTTTATATCTTATGGAGTCGACCAGATAACGGAAACCATCGATTATAATGAAATAGAAGCGCTGATCAAGGAACACCACCCTAAATTGGTGGTGGTGGGAGCGAGTTCTTATCCCCGCGCCATTGATTTTGAACGCATTTCAAAATTAACCAAAGCCGCCGGCTGTTATCTGATGGTGGATATGGCTCATATTGCTGGTCTGGTAGCAGCCGGACAGCATCAAAGTCCGGTGCCTTATGCGGACTTTGTCACGACCACTACCCATAAAACCCTGAGAGGCCCAAGAGGGGGCATTATTTTATGTAAACAGGAATATGCTAAACTCATCGATAAGGGCGTCTTTCCCGGTACTCAGGGCGGTCCCCTGGAGCATATGATCGCAGCCAAGGCGGTGGCTTTCAAAGAAGCCGCAACCCCAGCGTTTAAAGCATATCAGGAACAGGTTGTCAAAAATGCCAAAGTTTTGGCTGCCGCCCTTGAAAAACGGGGATTTCGAATTGTTTCCGGCGGAACCGACAACCATCTGATGTTGTTAGACGTGAGCAAGGTTGGCCTGACCGGAAAAGAAGCTGATGAAACCCTTGAAAAAGTTAATATTACGGCGAATAAAAATGCGATTCCCTATGACAAGGAAAGTCCGTTTGTCACTAGCGGAATCCGTGTTGGTACGCCGGCCATTACTACCCGGGGTCTAATTGAAGCAGATATGGAAGTGGTAGCCGATGCCATCGAAGCGGCGCTGATTAAAAAAGATTTGGAACTGGCGCTGGAAAAAGTGGCCTTTTTAACCAAAAAATATCCTTTATATCCCGGTTTAATGGGCTAAGCAATAAATTACAGATTATTAAAATACCGGGGTTTGTTGATTCAAGCTCCGGCATTTTAATATCAGATAAGCCTGTCAAGAGAAAAGGAAAAACATGGACGCTTTCATCAATTATATCGTTTTTTATTTGATCATTATTAATCTGATCGCCTTTATCTTTTTCTGGAATGACAAAAGACGTTCCCAAAAAGATGCCTGGCGGATCCCTGAGAAAACCCTGCTGGGTTTATGTCTGCTTGGCGGATCGATTGGCGGATTCCTGGGGATGCAGGTTTTTCATCATAAAACCAAGCACTTTTTATTTGCCTGGGGAATCCCGATTATTTTGATTCTTCAGATCGGGTTGGGGCTGTTAGTCTTTTTTAAAGTATTGAATTAGAAGAACAGATAAAAAATCGCTCAAATCAAGAAAAAGTTTTGAACAGGCCTTGACAATACACTCAAAAGAGTGTATTCTATAGTGGTGTTCAAAATGATTTATGCGAGAGTGTTGGAACTGGCAGACAAGCACGTTTCAGAGGCGTGTGTCGCAAGGCGTACGGGTTCGACTCCCGTCTCTCGCACCAATATGGATTTTTAAAAACGGCATTTGATGGCCGTTTTTTTTACGCCTAAAAATTAATGTCAGCTCATGTTGCCATTGATCCTAGAGACTCGGTGCCGGGACCTGTTGACGGTGACCATGATACTGCCATCACTGAAATCAGGCTGTTCTGAGTTTGAAAAAATAATTGCATCAAAAAACCAGAGATTTTTTCTCTGGTTTTTTTGTCTGAATCGTTTATTTCAGCCTTTTCTTTATCTTTTTCCGGTAAATGATGTTATAATAAGCAGGTGACACGAACATTAATTAAATGAAAGAGGTTTTAATGAAGTTTCAGGAGATTTCAGATAAGCTGACACAATTTATCAATCGATATAATTACCTGGCGGAAGATCGCAGTGCCAATGTGCTTTTTTTGCTTAAGTGCATGGTGTTAAAATATTTGGTGGACAATCAGCGTCTTGATTTTGAAGCCCATCAGAAGAACATTAAAAAGAATTTTACCCTGGATTATATTCTGGAACTCTGGCAGGGAACGCCCCTGCCATTGGCTTTCTGGGAGCAACAAGTAGTAGAGCCCCAACCAATTGGCGATGAGATATGGGATTGGGTCGGTAATTTGATCGCTGCCTCACCCTCTCTGGCAGGAGCGAATCCGGGCTTAATTGGCAGTCTTTACGAAGCGAGTCTGCTGATCAATCATAAGAAAAACCACGGCATTTTTTATACGCCGGAAAATATCGCCACTTATATGGCTTCTGATGTGCTTGGCGCATACGAGGTGGGGGATAAACCTAAAGAAATTCGGATCTTGGACCCGGCATGTGGGAGTGGATCCCTATTAAGTGCTGTTTATGATAAAATTATTTTAAAAAATGGCGAATTAAGTCCGAATGAAAAAGAAGCCCAGCATCGCCAGCTGCTGGAAACCGGCCTGCTGGGCGTAGATCGGGATCCGATTGCCTGTCTCGTGACCCGGTTGATTTTGACTTTAAAAGGAAAAAAATACGTTAAACCACTGGGGATTTTTTGCGGCGATATTCTGACCGAAGAATTAGTAAAACCGCAGTCGGTGGATGTGGTAATCGGGAACCCGCCCTATGTCGGTCACAAGGAAATCCAGGCTGACTATATGAAACTGCTCAAAAGCCGTTACGATGAGGTGTACCGGGACAAGGGCGATCTTTCCTATTGTTTTATCTACCGGGGTTGGGAGCTGCTAAAACCGGAGGGGCAATTAATCCATATCACCTCTCGTTATTTTATTGAAGCCTTTTTCGGGAAACCGTTACGAGCCTTTGTCAGGAAATCTTTTGCGATCCAGGAAATTGTCGATTTCAACGGCTTGCGGGTTATTGAAGGGGTTGGGATTGATCCCGCCATTATCCGACTGGTCAAAAAGACCCGAATTGATGACGGGCAAACCATTTCGGTTAAGCGGTTCATCATCAAAAACCATAAACCGGAAAGTTATTCCAAACTGATCCAATCACTGCATCAAAAAAATCATCAAAATGATCTTTATGAGGCATTTAAACTGCGGCAGGCCCAGTTAAATGACGATTCCTGGCGGTTGTATTCGCCATCTATGCAGGGAATCATTGAAAAAATTGAGAAAAAAACACTGTTCACCCTGGATAATGTTGTGCAGAGTTTTCAGGGTATTATTACCGGCAATGACAAGGCTTTTATCTTTGAACAGACTGATCCGGCGCTTTGTGCCTTTGATCCGGTCCTTTTAAAACCCTGGATCAAAAACAAGGATGTCAAGGCCTACCAGGTAATAAAACCGCAGAAGAAAATCCTCTACACCAACAGAATCGGAGCTATTGATCAGCATCCAGAGGTGGCAGCGCATCTGGAAAAATACCGGGAAAAGCTCAAAAACCGTCGGGAATGCAAAAACGGCAAGCTGGCTTGGTATAAGCTTCAATGGGGACGGGATCCGGATCATTTTGAAGGACGAAAAATTGTCTTTCCCTATAAGGCAACCCAAAATCGGTTTGCCATCGATGAAAATAAATGTTATTTTAGTGCCGATGTTTATGGATTGATTCTCAAACCCCGACTTTACCATCAGGTCAACGAGGAGTTTCTGGTGATGCTGTTAAATAGCCGGCTGTATAATTATTACTTTAAGTCCTATGGAAAAAAACTGGGGGACAAGCTTTATGAGTATTATCCAAACACCCTGCTACGGCTGGGAATCCCGGATGTAAAAGATGAAACGATTAAGTTTTTTAAAGCTTCTTATGATAAAATTATAAACTTAAAGAAAAATGGAGACATGGCCGAAGCAGACAAGATGCTTGCTGAAATCGACCAGTGGTTCTATGATTTTTTTGAGCTAAACCAGGTAGAAATAGCTGTGATTGAAACGAACCGGTGATTACGAACGTGCCATCAGCTTCGTAAAACTAGGATAGAACGCGATCGTGAAAGGACATTATGCAGGAAAGTTTTTTTAACCAGAATTATGAAGGCCAAATCGCCGATAATGCGCCCCTTGCGGTAAGAATGCGACCTCAGACACTGGCCGAATTTGTCGGCCAGCAGCATATTATTGGTCGCGGGAAACTCTTGTATCGGCTGATTGAAGCGGATAAACTGTCCTCGGTGGTGTTTTACGGACCGCCCGGTACTGGCAAAACCTCATTGGCAAAAATTATTGCCAACCGCACTAATGCGGTGTTTTATGAGCTGAATGCGGTCACCTCGGGAAAAAAAGAAATCACTGAGGTGCTGGATAAGGCCAAAAACAATCTGGGGGTTTATAATAAAAAATCGATCCTCTTTATTGACGAGATCCATCGCTTTAATAAGGCCCAGCAGGATGCCCTGTTACCCAGCGTCGAAAAAGGGCTGGTGACCCTGATTGGGGCCACCACTGAAAATCCCTATTTTGAAATCAACTCGCCACTATTGTCCCGTTCCACTATTTTCGAGTTTTACAATCTGACCCCGGACGATATCCGTGATGTGATTAAGCGGGCTATCGAGGATCGGGACCGCGGCTATGGCGTGATGAAAATAAAATGTGATCAGGACGCCCTCGATCATTTTGCCGAGGTGGCCAACGGCGATGTTCGCCGAGCCTTGAACGCCCTGGAACTGGGAATTCTGACGGTTGATAAAAACGCCGACGGCGTCATTGTTATCGATCTCGAGACAGCGCAGGAGTGTATCCAGCAGCGGGCCGTCCAATATGATAAAAATGGCGATAATCATTATGATACAATTTCTGCCTTTATCAAGAGTATCCGCGGTTCCGATCCCGATGCGGCGCTTTACTGGATGGCTAAAATGATTACGGCGGGTGAAGACCCCAAGTTTATAGCCCGTCGGATTGTGATCTCAGCTTCTGAGGATATTGGTAACGCCGAACCGCTGGCTTTAACCGTGGCAATGGCTGCCGCTGATGCAGTTGCCTTTATCGGCATGCCAGAAGCCCGGATTAATCTGGCCCAGGCGGTGGTTTTTCTGGCCTGTGCGCCCAAAAGTAACGCCTCCTATCTGGCGGTGGATGCGGCTATTGATGCCGTCAAGCATGTCTCAAACAGCAATGTTCCAGCGCATTTACAGGATACTCATTATTCGGGCAGCAAAAAACTGGGTCGTGGCATGACGTATCAGTATCCCCATAATTATCCCGGGCACTATGTTAAACAGCAGTACCTTCCGGATGATCTGGTCGGCACTCATTTTTATGAACCGACGGAAATGGGTCATGAACGCAAAATGAAAGAATATCTCAAGAAAAATGGGATTATTGAATAAATACGAATAGAAAAGGAGAGACATTTGAAAAAAGAATTACAAGAACAACAGGAAAAAATGTTTAAACTGGAAGAAAATATTCATGGGTTTATCTTGAATAAAGAAGAATTTGTGGAAGAAATAGATGGCTTTGCCCGAACCTTTGTCCATGAGAAAACCGGAGCGCAATTAGTATATATATCGGCCGACGATGATAATAAGGTTTTTTCAATCAGCTTTCGCACCCCATCCACCGACAGCACCGGGGTGCCCCATATTCTAGAGCATTCGGTTTTATGCGGATCAAAAAAGTATCCAGTTAAGGAACCCTTTGTAGAGTTGGCCAAAGGATCGCTAAACACCTTCCTCAATGCCATGACCTATCCCGATAAAACGATGTACCCGATTGCCAGCACTAATGCCAAAGATTTTATGAATCTGATGGATGTTTATCTAGATGCGGTTTTTTATCCCAATATCTATGAAAATCCCTATACCTTTCAACAGGAGGGCTGGCATTATCACATTGAAAATGCGGATGATCCAATTATCTACAATGGGGTGGTTTATAATGAAATGAAGGGCGCTTTCTCCAATCCGGAGGAATTATTGCAGAATAAGATTTTTGAATCCCTTTATCCGGAGTCCTGTTACCGGTTTGAATCTGGCGGAGATCCAGATGTGATTCCAGAACTGACCTATGCCGATTTTCTGGGCTTTCATAAAAAATATTATCATCCCTCCAACAGCTATATTTATCTTTATGGCGATGGGGATGTTCGGGCGCACTTGAAATATTTAAACGATGAATATCTCAGTGCCTTCGAAAAAGAAACAGTTGATAGTGAGATTATGGCCCAGCCACCACTTAAAACCCGGGCTGAAATACGAACATCCTACGGGGTATCGAAGGAAGAAGCCCTGGAAAATAAAGACTATCTGGCCTTAAATGTGGTGTTGGGAGATAAATTATCCTATGAAGATGCCCTGGCTTTTGATATTCTGGCTCATATTATTTTAAATAATAATTCGTCGCCGTTAAAAGAGGCCTTGTTGGACTTGAAAATTGCTGAAGATGTCAGTTATCATTATAGTAGTTCGCTCAGACAACCCTATTTTTCGATTGTCCTTAAAAATACTGAGGAAAAACATCGCGACTTATTTGTCAATACGGTGGAGTCGGTGTTGAATAAGCTGGCAAATGAAGGGCTTGATCCGCTTAGCGTCGAAGCGGGCATCAATATCCATGAATTTTCCCATATTGAAGGGGAATACGGTGCCTATCCCAAAGGCCTGATTTATGGGATTGAAATGATGGATGACTGGCTCTATGGTGACGACCCGATTGCCTATCTTAAATACAAAGCGGCCTTTAAAAAATTCAAGGACAGCTGGAAAGACGGCTATTTTGAAAAACTGCTTAAACGGATGCTGATTGACAATACCCACCAAACGCTGGTGACGATTGTGCCGGATAATACCCTGCAAGAAAAAGCCGATCAGGCGTTAGCGGAAAAACTAGCAGTGTATAAAGCCAGTCTGACCGCGGAACAACTGCAGGCGCTGGTTGATGAAACCCAAACCCTGATGCAAAAACAAAACGAAGAGGATGCTCCAGAAGATCTGGAAAAAATTCCCAAGCTGTCACTGGCCGATATCAGCCGCACCGGCCGAACCTATCCTCTGGAAGTGACCGAAGTACTGGATACCACCCTGCTGTTTCATCCCGGTTTTACCGGCGGGATTTCCTATTTAAAACTATATTTTGATTATAGCGAGCTGCCCCAGGAAGATTTGAAATTTTTATCGCTGCTGTGTAAGATGCTCGGTAGCCTTAGTACCGAAACGATGGATTTCCGAAGACTGAGTCAGGAAATTGAAATTCATACCGGCGGTTTGTCCTTTGGGATCGAGTCCTATGATGATGTTCATCATTTTGGCGATTTTACCTCTAATTGTTACGTAAAGGGTAAAGCGGTAGCTGAAAATATCCCGACCCTGATCAGTATTATGACCGATGTGATTACCAAGACCGGCTTTCAGGAAAAAAACCTGATCCATGATATGATTCGGGAAATCAAAACCCATAAAGAGACCCAGTTTTTAACCGCCGGCCATGTGGTTGGGGTACAACGACTGCAATCCTACTATTCGCAGTCAGCCCGGCTGTTTGAAGAATTTGGCGGCATTGAGTTCTATCGTTTTATTGCGGATCTGGAAGCAAACTTTGATGAAAAATTTGAAGCCCTGGCCGAAAAGCTGGCCAGCATTGCGGCGTTGGTATTCACCCGAAAAAAACCGCTGATCAGTATTACTGGCACCGAAGAAATCCGGGATCGGACTTTGGTTGCCCTAAGTTCTTATGTATCGGGACTGACTCCCCCAAAAGCGGTGAAGAATGCCTTTACCTTTGAGACTGAAATTGCCAACGAAGGTTTTTTAACCGCGGCCAAGATTCAATATGTTTCCCAGGGCTATAATATTAGAGCTTTAGGTTACGAATACGCTGGTTCTCAGCTGGTCTTAAAAGGACTTCTGTCGATGGACTATCTCTGGAACAAGGTTCGGGTTCAGGGCGGTGCCTACGGTGCCTTTATGAGCATCGGACGGGGCGGCGACCTGTATTTCGGATCCTATCGGGACCCAAAACTTAAAAAGACCTTTGAAGCCTATCAGGGAGTTGTTGATTATATCAATCAGTTGGATCTTTCCGAACGTGAGCTGGAAAAGTATATCATCGGAACCATCAGTAGCAAGGATGTACCGCTGAGTGCCTCGGTGAAAGGCGAAATAGCGGATAATTTCTATTTCAGCGGGGTCACTGCCGCAGATCTGCAAAAAGAGCGGGACGAAATTTTAGAAACCACGGTTGAACAATTAAAAAGCTACGCAAAAATGATTGCGGCGGTGCTGGCCAAAAATGCCATTTGTGTTTTAGGCAGTGAAGAAGCGATTAACGAAGAAAAGGAATTGTTTAACGTGACCCGCTATATCAAATAGCAGTTTTGAGGGGAGAGGGGATATGAAAAGAAAAATAGGATTATTGTTGATACTTAGTCTGGCTTTTTTCTCATCTGGTGTTTTGGCGGCGGGCTTGCCTGCCTATGGCGCCGATGAGGGTGTGATTATTTATGAAGTAACTAGTGGCGATATTCTTTTTGCCCAAAAGCAGAATGAAAAATTTTATCCGGCCAGTACCACCAAACTGATGACGGCTCTGGTAGCGATTGAGAACGGTGATCTTAACGAGAATATCACCGTCGGCGATGAGATTGCAAGTTTAGATGAGGACAGCAGCACCGCCGGTCTTGAAGCCGAAGAGGTGCTGTCTCTCAATGAACTGTTGTATGCTTTGCTGTTGCCATCCGGAAATGATGCGGCAGAAACCATCGCTGTCAATATCGGTAAAAAAATTGCCGGAGACAGCTCAATTAGTGCCGATAAAGCTTACGAAGCTTTTATCGCAGCCATGAATAAAAAAGCTAAAGAAATGGGGATGACCGGTACCAATTTTACCAATCCTCACGGCCTGCATAATGATAAACATTATACCACCGCTGCCGATATGCTGATTCTGACCAGGACTGCCTTTGAGGAGACTACCATTAAAGCCATCACCCGAGCCAAGGTGCATGAGGTTCAAACCAATAAAACTAAACACAAGTGGAATAATTCCAACTTGTTACTGTATTCCAACTTTACTGAATTATCCGAAGAGTATCGGGTTGCCAATAATCTTTCCGGCACCAATCCAGTTTTTAATGGCTATGCCAGCAGCGGAAAAACCGGATTTACCGAAGAAGCGAATAAATGTCTGGTTTTTGAAGGTGAAGGCAACGACAAAAATATGATCGGGATCATCCTCAATGCTGATGAGACCGTTATTTTTAAGGAAGCCAGCGATACCATCAATGCGGTGGTCAAAGAATATGAATTGCTGGAATGGTCGACTCCGGAAGCCGAAGACCAAGTTGTCCAGGTGGTCAATTATCATGTCTTTGATGGCAATAAACTGAAGTATCAGACTAATGACCCGCTGATTACCGCCGTGCCTCAAGCCAATCAGGCTGACTACACCGCCAAGGTGAAATGGGATGAAACTAAGGTGATGGGGGACGAAACCCTGGCAAATCTGGAAACGGATCTTAAAGCAGGGGAACAGATTGGCGAATTGCAGGTCTATAACGGTGAAACTTTTGTCGAAGCTACCCCACTGTACGCCGTCAATGATATGAAAGCCCGAAACTGGACTGATTATCCGATTCTTTACTGGTATGTGACGATCATTGTGATTCTGATATTGTTGGCCATTCTACGAATTATGTTTGTTCAGTTTATGCGCAAAAATAATATCAGATATAAAAAGATTAAGATTAAGAAAAAGTCAAATTCTTCCAGTCGCAGACCATCCAATGGCAGATCATCCAATCAGCCGCCGAAGCGGAGACGATAGCACAAACGCAAAATAATCGGAGTCTGTCAGTAAAAAGGACAGACTCCAGTTATTAAAGCTTGACATGTATAGACAAGTAGTTTATAATTTAGATAGTATTTCGCATTGAAGTGTAGAATACGAATCAATTTTAAGATACGAAAATGATGCCATGAAGGTATTTCCAGAGTTGAAACTTGGAGGTGTTCTTCGTGTTTTTTTTGTATATTTTTAAATTTTGAGGAGGTTTTATTATGCACATGGCAGATGCTTTAGTTTCTCCGGCAGTCGGTGGAATCATGCTTGCGGCTAGTGCCGGAGCAATCGCCTATTCGGCGTATAAATGTAAAGACGATTTAGATGAAAAAAAGATCCCGTTAATGGGTGTTATGGGGGCAGTGATTTTCGCCGGACAAATGATTAATTTCACCATTCCGGGAACCGGTTCCAGCGGACACATAGGCGGGGGAATTTTACTGGCCGCCCTGTTGGGACCATTTCCGGCATTTCTAGCTCTTACTGCAGTATTGCTGATTCAGGCATTATTTTTTGCCGATGGCGGACTTTTGGCTTTAGGTGCAAATATCTGGAACTTGGGTTTCTATGCCTGTTTACTGGTTTACCCCTTTGTTTTTAAACCGATTGTAAAAAAAGGATTGACGCCGACCCGGATATCCGTTGCATCCGTGGTTTCGGTTATGTTAGCGTTGACCTTGGGAGCCATTTCAGTGGTGATTCAAACGCTGGCTTCAGGCATTACCGAATTGCCGATGGCAACCTTTATGGGGATGATGATTCCGATTCATCTGGCGATTGGACTGGTTGAAGGGATTGTTACCGGCGGGATTTTAGTCTTCATCTACAAGATGAGACCAGAATTGCTGGAATCATCCATGGATAACAAAAAATTACCGAAAAACCTGTCGATTCAAAAGGTACTTGGCGTTTTACTGGTGTTTGCCATTGTTGTTGGCGGCGGTTTGTCGCTGCTGGCTTCTTCCAATCCCGATGGTTTGGAATGGTCAATGGAAAATGTCGCCGGAACCGCCGAACTGGAAACCTCAGGTAATGCCTACGACAGTGCCGCCGGGATTCAGGAAAGCACCGCCTTCCTGCCGGATTACGGTTTCAAATCAACGGATGGTGAAGGATCAGCCGCCGGAACCAGTGTGTCTGGTATTATTGGCGCAGGGATTACCCTGATCCTGGCTGGCGGCACCGGTTATCTGATTTACGCCGTCAAACGCCGAAAAGAAAAAACGGCGTAACTGATTCAATACTAATTGAAATGACAACCTTTATATGGTAACATTAATAATAGTTTGCTTAATAACCTCTGTTTAGTAACAGAGGTTATTTAATATTTAAGTGAAAGGTAGCCTCAATGTCAACAATTACCGACTCCATGAATACAATCAACTCCCTGGAAGAAATGGCTGAGGGCAATACCATCATCCATCGCCTCCATCCGATGGTCAAACTGATGACCACGATGCTCTATCTGGTGCTGGTCATTTCGTTTAACCCTTATAATATTACCGGACTAATGGTCTTTGCTTTTTATCCGGTGATTTTAATGGCGCTCGCTGAAATTCCCTATAAACCTTTGTTGAAGCGGCTTTTAGTGGCCTTGCCTTTTTCTTTTTTTGCTGGCTTATCGAATATCATTTTTAATCAGCAACTGGCCCTGATGATCGGGCCGGTGCCGATTAGTTATGGTTTGATCTCCTTTACATCAATTATGGTTAAAACTATTTTTACGGTCATGGCGGTGCTGATTTTGATTGCTACCACCTCACTGCCAAAGATTTCCTATCAGCTATTATCGATCAAAGTGCCTAAAATTATTGTCGAGCAAATTATGCTGACCTACCGCTACATTTCAGTGCTGCTGGAACAAGTCGCCAATATGTATACCGCTTATGTTTTAAGAGCTCCGGCTTCCCGGGGCATTAAAATGAAGGACATGGGTATCTTTGTCGGACAGTTATTATTAAAGAGTTTTGACCGGGCCGAGAGCATTTATGTGGCTATGAAATGTCGGGGCTACGACGGCAATTATCTGTATGCCAAACCCAGCCCGATAAAAAAGGGCGATTGGCTGTTCCTGGTGCTCGTATCTGCTATTTTATGTTTGATGCGATTTTTTGATCTGAGCCTGTTCATCGGCAGTTTTTTATAATGAGGAGTTCCCATGCTAGAAATAAAAAAGTTAAACTATGCCTATCCCGACGGCCATCAGGCCATCCGGGACATCAATCTGAAAATTAACGAGGGCGAAAGCATTGCCCTGGTAGGCGCCAACGGCGCGGGAAAATCGAGCTTGTTTAAGCTGATTATCGGTATTGCTGAGATTAAGGATGGATCGATTAAAATTGAAGAACTGCCAGTCGGGAAAAAAACGCTGAAAGACATTCGTCGAAAAGTCGGGATGGTTTTTCAGAACCCCGATGATCAGCTGTTTATGACCAAGGTTTATGACGACATTGCTTTTGGTCCGCGAAATGAACTATTAACCGAGGAAGAAGTGGAAGTGCGGGTAGTCAACGTTCTGGAGCAGTTGGGCATCACCCATCTCCGCGATCGGATGCCCCATCGCTTATCCGGCGGCGAAAAACGGGTGATTGCGATTGCCTCGGTGCTGGCTATGAATCCTCGGGTTATTTTGTTTGATGAACCGACCTCCTTTCTTGATCCTCAGGCTAGACGAAATGTAATCAATACCCTGGACTCCCTGAAGATGACCAAAATTATCGCTACGCATGATCTGGATATGGCGCTTGATATCTGTGATCGGGTGATTATCTTACACCACGGCAGCGTGTTTGCTGATGGTACCGTCAAAGATATCCTACTCGATGAAAACCTCTTATCCCAATGTCATCTGGAGCTGCCCTTATGCATGCAAAAACCCCGGATTCGATAGATTTGTCGCAAATGCCGTGCTGACTAATGGTTTAATGTCGGTACGGGTTATCTTTTGACCGTCTTAAAGCTTGATGCATTCAAGCTTTTTTAGATTTAAGACTGATGTGCCAAGAAAACAATAAAAAATCTTGAATTTACTTAAAGAATAGCCCGGGGAATTAGTTTCTTAATTGAAATTTTAAATTTTATAAGATATAATTAATTCAATGTTTGGGAGGTCAAACGATGACAAAAAAAGATTATTCGAATATCGGCAATGATATCAAGGATATCGTTCAGGATGCCTTGAATTCGGATGAGTTTAAAGAGCTGAATAAAAACATCTCGGAGACAGTCACCCGGGCGATGGATGAAGTTAAACGCAGTGGTCAGTATTGGCAGGAGCAGCAGCGTCAGCAGCGGGAAAACAACCAGGAAACCCGAAAACAGGCGGCCAATGCCAGAAAGACCCAGGAGAAAATGAACAAGCCACCGGAAATGGTGATCAGAAACAAGGTTCAAAATGGCAACAGTCCCGTCAAAAAACAACCCCATAACCTGATTTCAAAATCACCCTATGGTCGGATCTCCGGGATGCTCTTGATGATTTTTGGAAATATCGGCGTTGGTGTGTCATTGTTGTTACTGCTTATTTATTCGGCGATATTTAGTTTTGCCTTTGACAGTATGCCGCTGATGGGTATCGGTGCTGGGATTCTGCTGCCGATTTTTACGATCAGCGCGCTGATGTCAGCCAAGGGGTCAAACCTGCGGGGGCGAGTGAAACGGTTTCGTCAGTATGCCAGTCGTTTGAAAGGACGGCAATTCTGTAAAATTTCCGAATTGTCGGAGCCCATTGGCCGTAGTAAGAAATATGTGGTCAAAGATCTGCGTAAAATGATTAGTTTGGGGATGTTCCCGGAAGGGCGCTTTGATGATCAGGAAGAATATCTGCTGATTAGTAATGAAGCCTATGAGAACCATTTAAAACTGAAAGAAGGAAAGCTAATCGAGGAAGAAAGAGCCCGATCAGAACAGCAGGCGCTTGATCAGAAAAAGAAACGGGAAGCGGAAAACCCCGAAATGAAAGCGGTTCATGAGGTGATTGCCGAAGGTCAGGACACGATCCGGCAAATCAATGAAGCCAACGTTGCGATTGAAGGGGAAGTTATTTCTGAGAAACTGGATCGGTTGGAAAAGGTGATTACCAAGATCTTTGAATTTATTGAAGAAAACCCGTCTGGATTGCCGGAAATTCGCAAATTCATGGGCTATTATCTGCCCACCACCTTAAAGTTGGTCTCCGTCTATCGGGATTTGGATGCCGAGCCGATTCAAGGTGCCAATATCCTGGCCACCAAAAAAGAAATCGAAGATACCATGGACACCATCAGCCATGCCTTTGAGAATCTGCTCGACAGTTTTTATGAAGACACGGCCATGGATGTTTCAACCGATATTTCAGTGCTTAACACGATGTTGGCTCAGGAAGGATTAACCAAACGAGATTTTAAAAAATAAGAGCCGCTAAGTTGGATTAAAGAATTTTGCAAATCAAACTGATAATAGTGCTGTGTGCGGGCGATCATGGCTCGCCCCTAAGTTAAATATTTAATTCAACTTAGGGTTAGAGTGTCAAAAGTAATATCGACCGAATTTCTATACACTATGTTGAGTGAGAACGTGTTAAGAAATCAATATAGTGTATGTTTGACAGCTTAAATTGAGTTTTGACACCTCAATCATATATTTTATTCAACTTACAATTCAGTAAAAAAACCATGACGCCGGGCCGTTATGGCCGTTTTGAAATGATTAACTTAAATAAGACGAGGAGACTAGTGATGGAAGATAAGATGAATGATTATTCTCAAGCAACCCCGACCCTGACCTTTGACCCATTTGAAGAAGCAAAAACAGTGACCGCCAATGTCCATCAGGAACTGAAAGGGGAACCGGAAGTGTTTGACGAAAGCCGGCTGACCCCGGAAGAACGAAAAATGGTCGATGATTTTGCCAGTAAAATTGATCTTACCAATTCCAGCCTGGTGATGCAGTTTGGGGTTGGCGCCCAGAAGAAAATTGCTGATTTTTCCGAAACGGCGCTGAACAATGTCCGCACCAAAGACATGGGTGAAGTGGGCAAAATGCTCGGTGATATGGTGATGGAACTGCGAAATTTTGATGTCGAAGAAGAAGACAAGGGCTTTCTGGGTTTTTTCAAGAAAAGCGGCAATAAGCTCAGCTCAATGCAGACCCGCTATGCGACGGCTGAAAGTAATGTTAACCGGATTACCGAATCTCTGGAAAAACATCAGATGCAGCTATTAAAAGATGTCGCAATGCTGGATAAACTTTATGACGTCAATAAAACCTATTTTAAAGAATTGTCGATGTATATTCTAGCTGGTAAAAAGAAGCTTCAGGAAGTTGAGGCCAAAGATTTGCCGGAACTGATCAAGCGCTCGCAGCTCAGCGGGCTGCCGGAAGATGCTCAGGCGGTCAACGATTTGTCGGCGATGTGCAATCGCTTTGAGAAAAAAATCCATGATCTCGAACTGACCCGGATGATCTCGATTCAGATGGCACCGCAGATCCGGCTGGTTCAGCATAACGATACCTTAATGGCCGAAAAAATCCAGTCCTCGATCGTCAACACGATTCCGCTGTGGAAAAGTCAGATGGTGCTGGCGCTGGGAGTCGTTCATTCCGGACAGGCGGCCAAGGCGCAGCGGGAAGTCACTAATATGACTAACGAATTGTTGCGCAAAAACGCTGAAACCCTGAAAATGGAATCGATTGCCACCGCTAAAGAATCGGAACGGGGAATTGTCGATATCGAAACCCTGCGGATCTCCAACGAATCCCTGATTTCCACCTTTGACGAGGTGCTACGAATCCAGACCGAAGGCCGTCAAAAACGAAAAGAAGTTGAAGCTGAGCTTGAAAAACTGGAAAATGATTTAAAAGTCAAGATGCTGGAAATTAGACGATAACCAGCGCTGAATTGGACGGATCAAGATCAACACTTGACGATGATTCTACGCATCAATCATGAAAAAAGTAAAGATTAGCCAATCGGGTAAAATTTATCAGATGTTATAGAATTGTAACTAAAAATATGATATTATAGTGACAAATAATATTTGAAAGAGGAATAAAATTGGACGACGTACCATTATCTGAGACAAAAACGAAAAAAACAACTCATCTTATCAAGTCAGTCACATCGATGACTGATGGATCTATTTACTGGGAGGAATCTTAGTCGATGGACAGTAGTATTATAGGTTTTATGGCAGTTCTGGTCGTGATGTTGCTGATGTCAGCTTATTTTTCGGCGACGGAAACGGCATTCACCTCCCTTAATCGTATTCGCATTAAAAATCTGGCTAAAGACGGAAATAAGCGAGCGGCCCAGGTATTGGCCCTTTCTGAGCGATACGATGTGTTATTATCGACGATTCTGATCGGCAATAATATTGTCAACATTGCTTCGGCTTCGATAGCCACGGTCGTTTTTGTTCAGTACTACGGCAATGCCGGAGTGACGATTTCAACCGCCGTGATGACCGTGCTGGTGCTTATTTTTGGCGAAATTTCACCCAAAAGTCTGGCCAAGGATGCCCCGGAAAGCTTTGCTATGTTTGCGGTTCCCTTAATTCGGCTGCTGATTTTTGTTTTGACACCAGTGAACTTTTTATTTATGTTATGGAAAAAAATGCTATCCAAACTATTTAAGGTCGATGATGAACGCAGTATGACTGAAGAAGAATTGCTGACCATTGTCGAAGAAGCTGAAAATGATGGCGGCATCGATCTTCAGGATGGCGAACTGATCCGGAGTGCCATTGAGTTTAATGACTTGGATGTCGATGATATCCTGACCCATCGGGTCGATGTGGTAGCCATTGACATTGACAATCCTAAAGAGGATATTGCCAAAATATTTTTTGACACCGGTTTTTCGCGGTTACCGGTTTACCAGGGCACCATTGATCAGATTATCGGTTTTATCAGCTATAAGGATTTTACCCACTATGTGAACAACGGCAACAGCAGTCTGGAGGAAATCATCAATCCGGTAGTCTTTATTACCCCGAATATGAAGATATCCAAGCTGTTAACCCTGCTGCAGCAGAAAAAATGCCATATTGCCGTGGTTTCCGATGAATACGGCGGAACAGCCGGGATTGTCACCCTGGAAGACGTGATTGAAGAACTGGTTGGCGAAATCTGGGACGAGCATGATGAGGTCATTGATGAGTTTGTCAAGATTTCTGAAAATAAATATAAAATATTAGGGAAAGCTAATCTGGGGAAAATGTTTGATTTGTTCGATATGGATGATGATTTTGATGTGATTACCGTGGGTGGCTGGATTGTCGAATATTTGGATCGGGTTCCAGATCCAGGGGAAACCTTTGATTTTGAGAATCTGACCTTTACCATCATCGAATCGGACGAACGCCATGTGATTGAGATCAATGTTGTTAAAAATGAAATAGTTTACACAGAGAATTAAGGTTTTTCTAAGGTTCCTCAAAGATTCGAGGAGTATTATATTAATGTAAATTAAATAAACCTTAAGGAGGTAAAGAATGAAATTAAGCGCTAGAAACCAGTTAAAAGGTAAGATTGTTGGTATTGACGAGGGTGCAGTTAATGCAATCGTAAAGGTTGATATCGGTAATGGAAATATTATCACTTCATCTATTTCAATGGGTTCTGTCAAAGAACTTGGATTAGCTGTTGGTGGCGATGCTACTGCAGTGATCAAGGCTAGTTCAGTCATGATCATGGTTGGCTAAAACAAATAAATAATAAATAAAAAGCTCCTGAAGGCAAGTTCCTTCAGGAGCTTTTTTTAAACCATAATTCCATCGACGGTGTGATGAAAGCTATCCACATAGCTGTTTCGCTGGTCGATACTGAGTTCCCCATTTTTCATTAAGCAAAGAAAATCTTCAAAGGATTGCACCAGCAATTGATTGAGCAGCCGGTATTTTTCCAGCATTATCGGGTCTTTTTTAAAGCTTAGTTCCCAGGTATCCTTCATATAGGAAAAGATATGATTGGTCATATCTCGCATCATCCCGGCCAGCATCGCTACCTGGGGACTCCGATAATCGGTATCCGCCTCGTAGGTCGAGTGGACCGAAATATTTAGCCGTCCTTGCTCCTGCAGGGCTTTGTAAGAAGAGCTGCCCTGGAGAATAATCATATGATGATAGAGCACATTGACGCTGATCTCGAGTTTATCTAAAAGGGCGTTCCGTTTTAAAAAGTCGAAGTTGACTTTCAGATCTTCCAGGGTCGAGTCCGGTTCAAACATAATAAAGCCGACGCTGGGTTCGAGGCCATATTGCCGGAGAATTTGCAGGGCCTTTTCATTATCGGCGACGGTAGTCAGCTTGTTGAGTCGTTTCAGCGCTTCATCCCGACCGCTTTCCAGACCGATTAGGATATGCTTAAGACCGGCGCCGGTCAGGGCTTTGATGGTTTCGGCTTCGATATCGTTGGCGCGGGCTTCAATACCAAAATGGAGGTGGCGTTCTTTTAAGAGACGGGCCAGTTTCAAGACGCGCTCTTTTCCGGCGCGACCCGGGCCGTAGAAGTTGGGATCCGTAAAATAAAAGTAACGGATATCGGTTTCTTGCATCACTGCATCGATTTCGGCGATGATATTTTCGGGACTTCGACCCCGCCATAGTCGTTTGCTATCGCCATAATAGGGGTTGATATAGCAGAAGGTACAGCCGCCGTAACAGCCCCGGCTGCCGGAAATATTGACCTCGCCAAAAGAATAGGAACTGGGATTGCGCTGCGGAAAGGGCAAGCTATCGACATCGATGATCACCTCGCCGCGGGTGGCGACAATGCCGTTAGTAGTGCGCACGGCGATTCCCGCCGAGGGAATGGTGGGAAAATTTTCGGCCAGCTTTAAAAAAGTCAGTTCAGCCTCACCTAATAAGGCGCCGTCAATGGCCGGACAGCGGTTAAGAATTTCTTCATAGGCAAAGGTGGGGTAAAAACCATAAACACAGACATAAGCAATGTCATAGGTTTGTTTGACGTGTTCAATAAACTGATAAAAGGTTTTATTGTCCTCCCAGTGATACACCAGGTGAATCCCTAAAATCGTCGGCGTTAGCGCCGCAATTTGTTCTTCAATGTCGGAATAATTAAGCTGCTCCAGATAACCGTCGACAATCGTCACGTCGATGTTGTTGGCAGCCAGCATGCCACCGATATAACCGCTGTTCAGACAGGCCGAAAGAGGAGCGTTGGCAATATCGTTACAGCGGTCATTGCTGTAAGAGCGGGGGTGTTCTAAAAGGATGACGTTCATGAGGTGACCTCCTGCCACATAAAGATATTTTTTTTGGTATGATAGATCTCCAGCTCATAGCGGATCCGGTCAAAGGGCGCCGGGTTGTAATAGGTTGGGTAGAGCAGATCGGTTTCCGGCGTGATCACGCCATTTTCCAGAGCCTGCTGTTCAACCTTAGTGCCCGGTAAAATTCGGATATTATTAAGGACAATGGTGCCCAGGGTCTTGGAAGCATGATGGATCTGGTAAATCGCGTCAATGAGATCTTTGGCTTCTTGCTGGGTTGCGGCAGTATCGCCAGGCGTATTAACCAGAAAGTGATAAACCGTAACCACGCCGCTATCGGCCAGAATCTGAGCAGTATCGAGGATATCCTGGACCCGCATATGTTTATCCATGGCATCCAGGGCCGTTTGACTCAGGCCATCGGGGGACAACGAAAAACATTCGCAGCCAGAGCGGGTATAGAGATCGACGTTTTCGGCGGTTAACAGGTTTTCCCGGAAAAAGCCGCTCCAGTTAATTTTTAAGCCCCGCTGGATGATTTCAACGCAGATCGAATCGAGATGATCGACGGGAATATTGACCACTGAATCGGTAAAATGGATCCGGGTGACGCCGTAGCTGTCGTAGAGAAACTGGATTTCGTCGACCACCGCTTCCGGGCTGCGGCAGCGCATTTTAGTCCCCTGCAGCAGCGGATAGGAACAGTAGCCGCAGCTAAAACAGCAGCCCCGTTTGGTTTCCACGCCGATACTTTCGACATATTTATTGACGGTCAGGTAGGGTCGGGGATCGAGCAGATCGCGGTTGGGCATCTGGTAATCCAGCATCTCATAATCACCGACTGGCGGGACGATTAAGACCGTCTCGTTGTCACGATAGCAAAGCCCCGGCAGATGGGGCGGGTTATCTAGGTTATCCAGTAATGACACAATGATTTTTTCAGCCTCGCCAGTCACGCCAAAATCAATTTCCGGATAGTCGCTCATCAGCCGTTCCGGAAACAGCGAAAAACCGGTGCCGCCGGCTAAGATTTTGGCATTGGGCGCGTAGCGTTTAATAAATGCCAGGGTAACAGCAAAGCTGGGAATCAGTGATGAGGTTTTATTCCCCAGGGGATCGATGTTTCGTAGCGACAGGCAGACCACATCGGGCTGATGAGCATCGAGCTGTAGCCGCAAATCCCGATAGGGATCGATCGCCATGTTCATGTCAAACAGCTGCAGCTGATGATTGGTTTGGCGCTCGACCTGGGATGCCAGCACGACGATTCCAATCGGATAAACCCGCTCGATGTCGATGCCCTCCATTGAGAGGGCTTGGATGAAAAGTATATTCATGGTTTCTCCTTGTCTTTTTATGACAATAATAAAAGTCCGTAATATTTGACCAGTTCTTGCGGGGATGCCAGCGTTTTTAAGATCTCGCCGTTTGCCCGGACGGTTTCAAAGACATCGATACCGGAACCTTCCATCGAAGGGCGGCGGTTTTTGATCTTTAAGCAGGGCGTCTCAGGATTACAGTCAGGGCAGAGGGCACAGGGGCCAGACCAGAAAGCAAAGGCTTTATGATAGCCAGTGGTAAAGGCCAGCTGCTCCGCCGCCAGGACTTTAGCTTGAAAAGCCCGGGTCGGTGGTTCCCCTTTTAACAGCAGCGCCTTGGTGTAATTGGTCAGCAGTGCTTTAGTTTCGTTGATCATCAGGGTGTTGGCATCACAATTTTTCTGATTATAGAAGTCGCAGCCGAAACGGCACTTGTTTTGAACAAACTCGGAGACCACTACCGCAGCGGGTGAAATCTCAACGACCTGATCAAAGCCCAGGGCTTTAATCGGATAAATCAGCTTTTGGAGCGGGGTAATCGCACAGGTATCAAGAATGGCGTCAGACTTTGCCGCAAAAATTAGCGCAGTATCGGTTGCTAAGGGGATCAGCGGGCTGACCGCCAGCTCATTTTTTCTCAGCTCATTGATGACCCATTCACTGGAAAATACTTTGCCATTGTAGGTATTGATAAACATATTGATATCAGACAGATGCGCCTTCACAGGGTCATGTTCAGTAAAAAAATCATGGATCAGAATGATGCCATCATCAGATAGATGTTTTATGGCTGTTTTTAAGACCAATTCATTTTCTGCTTCAGCATAAGCATGAACGATATTGGAGAGAATGATCAACTGGTATTTTTTAGCAAGCCCCCATTCCGGCTCCAGGATATTAGCTGGATGGTAGCAAACCCGAGACCCATAAGCGGTGGCCTCGACAAGCTTCTGGGTTTGCGGCAGCATCTGCTCAATGTCCAGCAGGGTAGCACAGGTGTCCGGAAAGGCTTCCAAAAAGGCCAGTGCCATGGCCCCGGAGCCGGTCCCGACATCGAGAATAGCGCCGCTTAATTGATCAAAAAAAGCGGTACAGTTATTGGCTTTGAGTTTGGCGACATTGTCCATCGCTTTGATATAGTTGGCCCGACGCCGGTTTAACGCATCTTCGCTGATATCGGCTGGTAAAAAGTTGACCCGGCCACCAGCTTTCAGCGAGTCCTTAAGGGTCTTCCAGTCATCCGCTAGACTTTTACGCCACAGCAGCGAGTCGCCCTGGTAAAGCGGACTCGTCTTCAATAGGTAGTTTTTGGTGATCGCTTGGTTATAATAAACGTTTTGATAGTGTCCCAACAAGCCCAGGCTGACTAACAGTTCTAGATAACGGGACAGGGCATTTTCGTTTGTATTCAGTTTTTGAGCGAGATCAAAGACCATTGCCCCGTGAATTCCGAAATCATCGATGGTCTGAAACAGATCCATTTCCAGTGCCGTGAACAGGGCGTCAGAAAGCCAGTAGCTGGTGGCCAGGTCTTCTAAATACTGGCCGCCGTTGGTATGGGGATCATATCCCTTCATGACCATTGGTTACTCCTGCATCGGCAAAGGTTAAGACGTCACAGATCACCCGGGCTGAAGATTCGACCAAGTGCATCGCCACCGCTGCGCCAGTGCCTTCTCCCAATCGGAAATTGAGGTTCAGCAGCGGTCGTAAACCGAGTGCCTGCCACATTAGCTGATGACCCGGTTCTTCGGATTGATGGGAGGGAATCATATAATCCAGCGATTGGGGACAGAGCGCCTTGGCAATCAGCGCCCCGGCGGTCGAAATAAAGCCATCCACCAGAACTGGAACCTGATGATAGGCGGCCCCCAGGATCACGCCGGCAATCCCGGCAATCTCGAAGCCACCAACTTTTGATAGAACATCAATGGGATCGGTTTTGTCAGGCTGATGACGGTTAATCGATTCCCGGATTACTTTGATTTTGTTGAGTAAGGCAGCATTATCAATGCCGGTGCCGCGGCCGGTTACTGATGAAACCGGATACTCAGCCATAACCGCTAAAATTGCGGCACTGGGGGTTGTGTTACCGATTCCCATATCGCCGGTGGCCAGCAGGTTGACGCCCTGTTCTTCAATCACCTGAGACGCCACATTGATCCCGGCTTCCAGGGCAGCAATGGCCTGTTCCCGGGTCATGGCCGGTTCGCGGTAAAAGTTCTTGGTGCCATAGGCGATCTTACAGTCGATGATAGCGCCGTGTTCAACCAGTTCGGGCATATCCACTGCGACCCCCATATCGACGACGATCACTTCGGCGCCGGCGGCCTTGGCTAAAATATTGATGCCAGCGCCGCCTTTGACAAAGTTTTCCACCATCTGTGGCGTCACTTCCTGGGGAAAGGCCGAAACGCCTTCGGCCACCACGCCGTGATCCCCGGCCATGGTGATGACCATTTTTTTATCGACATTGGGGCGGATAGTGCGCTGAATCCCGGCCAGTTGTTCAGCGACAACCAGCAGCTGGCCGAGACTCCAGGGCGGAATCGCCAATTTTTCAATATGATCCCGGGCCGCCTGACGCCACTTAGGATCTGCCGGTTCGGTATTATCGATGACGTGTTTTAAGGTATATTTGGTTTCGATCATGGTATTTATCCCTTCTATTGATATTAAATGAATATGGAAAATTGATCAGTTATCATTATCCACGGTGCGGGTGGTTTATCATTTAAGCCAGTCCAAAAAACGCCGCGGCCACATCGGCCGGACATTTGCTGTCGGCACAGACGGCACAGCCATGGGAGGGCTTTTGCGCTGCCAAGGCAGCGATCAGATTAGCCTGATTGATGGCGTTTTTGACCTGTTCCTCCTGGTTGCGGGAAACCCGGGCCCGGGACATTGCCAGATCACGGTTCCAGGCCGCGCCGCCACGTTTTAAGACATTGGCGGCATTGGCGGCGATCCGGGTGGTTTCGACACCGATGCGGACATCTTCTTCATTGGGCAGACCGAGATGTTCGGCGGGGGTCAGATAACAAAGGAAGTCAGCCCCGTGCATGCCGGCAAAGGCACCGCCGATGGCACCGGAAATATTATCATAACCGGGAGCCACATCGGTGGCCAGGAAGCCCAGAATATAGTAGGGCACGTCAAAACAAAGCCGTTTTTGCAGCAGCATCGCTGACGGAATATGGTTTAGCGGCACATGGCCGGGACCTTCCACCATCACCTGAACGCCAGCGGCCAGGGCTCGTTTGGTCAGCTCACCAGCGACCATTAAGCCGCGCAGGTGGGCTTGATCGAGAGAATCGGCATTGGCCCCGGGGCGGATGGCATCGCCGATACTTAACACCGTATCGGTGGCTTTAAGAATCTCCAGCAGCCGGTCAAATTCAGCGTAAAGCGGGTTTTCTTTATCATTATGGAACATCCAGCCGGTCAGCAGCGAGCCGCCGCGACTGACCACGTCGGCCACCCGGCCGCTTTTCTTTAAAATATTAAGGACATCCATATTCAACGCCGAGTGCACGGCCATAAAATCCATACCAGCCTGGCATTGTTTTTCGACCACGTCAAACAGGTCATCAGAAGTCATATTGACCATCAGGCCGCGTTTTTCGGTGGCTTCTTTGGCCGCCTGGTAAACCGGCACGCAGCCAGCCGCGATATTAGAATTGGTTAAACTCAGGGTCCGCATCGTATCAATATCTTCACCCATGCTTAAATCCATAAAGCCGTGAGCACCGGCATCTTCGATGATTTTCAGTTTTTTGACTTCCATTTCCATATCATCCCGGTCACCAGATGTGCCCATCAGGCCATTGACTTTGACATCCAGGCCACCGCCGATGCCACAGATTTTAGTCCGGTTACGCAATTTATTTTTAGGAATGACGATTCGGCCGGCGGCTACTCCCGCGCGGATAAATTCGGGCGGGAAGCCTTCGTTTCTCGCCACCATTTCCATTTCTTCGGTAATTTTACCCTGACGGGCTTTTAACATTTGGGTCATGATTAGTTCCTCGCTTCCTGGTTTTCGTCTCGTAAATACTTGCCGACAATTTTCATGGCACAGAAGTCGCCGCACATGCTGCACTCGGATTCGAAGTTGGTACTGCGATCCTTCCAGACCTTCGTGGCGGTTTCGGTATCGATGGCCAGTTCCATCTGTCGGCCCCAGTTCAGTTCCCGCCGGGCATGGGACATTTCCAGATCCCAGGCAATGGCGGCCGGATGGCCTTTGCCGACATCGCCGGCATGGGCAGCAATACGGCTGGCCATCACACCCAGATAGACATCATCGGCACTCGGCATGCCAATATGTTCTGCTGGGGTCACGTAGCAGAGGAAGTCAGCGCCGTAATAGGCGGCGATCGCACCGCCGATGGCGCCAGTGACATGATCCATGCCAGCACCGGAATCGGTGGGCAGACAGCCAAAGACAAAGTAGGGTGCGCCGCCGCATAATTGTTTCTGTAATTGGACGGTGGTTTGGATCTGATCGAGGGGCACATGACCCGGTCCTTTGACCATCACCTGAACCCCGGCCGCCCGGGCCTTTTTAACCAGGCCGCCAAGGATCACCAATTCATGAACCTGAGCGCCGTCCAGCGAATCAGCGATGCAGCCGGGGCGCATGCCATCGGCAAAGCTCAGCACGACATCATATTTTTTACAGATTTCCAGGACCCGGTCATATTGGGTGAAAAAGGGATTTTCACAGTGATTGTGTACCATCCAGCCAATTAAATGGGAACCCCCATAACTGACCAGGGGATCAATCCGGCCTTCTTCTTTGGCGCGGTTGATCACGTCCATGGTGGTGCCGCAGTGCAGGGCTAAAAAGCTGACGCCATCAGCGGCATGCTTTTCCATCATCGCAAACATGTCGTCGGCAGTCATATCTAAAGCGGTGCCGTATTTTTCCTGAGCCATGGCCAGGGTCTGATAAAGAGGCAGGGTACCGACTGGCCGGTCCACTGTCGATAAAACGGTTTCGCGCATCTCATCGATCGGGCCCCGGACACTTAAGTCCATCAGGGTATCGGCCTTGGCCTTAACGGCCTGGTCGATTTTGGCCATTTCACCAGCGATGGTGTCGTCCACTTCATACATCCCGACGCTGGCTGATACCTTGGTAAACAGACCTTTGCCCACCGCCACCGGGTTGATGTTGGGTCGGGAACTCATCAAGATGACGATTTCACCAGCAGCCACCCCCTGTCGAATCAGCTCGGGATCGATCCCTTCTTTTTGTGCCACATAAATCATTTCGGCGGTGATTTCGCCGGATCGTGCTTTTTCGAGAATTGTCATAATTTCCTCCTGAATGATGGTTGGTATTTTGATCTTAATAAATTTTGACAAATAAAAAAGTCCACAGCAGTTATTTTTTACAATAACCGCCATGAACTTTACCTTCATTCATTCAGGATCGATTCATAGGCAGGTCTCCTGACTCGGGGTTTTAACGCTACACCACACCTTCCCATTAAAAAACAGTGGTTCTTGTGGTTTGCTCCGCCCTTACAGTGATGGGTTCGTTCAGGACTCTCACCTGATTCCCTATTCTCCTTATTACTAAGGCACCATATGTTCGCTTTTCTATTTACTTGCTTTTGATTATACACACTTAAAAATAAATAGGCAAGAAAAAAATAAAAAAATAAGAAAAGATGTTTGAAATGAAGAGAATTTGAGAATATATGTTATAATAATCAAAAAGTTAAATAAAAAACTGTGTGGGGGGCTGGTGACAGAAAGGGACAATAACCGACAGGTTTTAACGAAAGGAGGGAGCGAGCGGATGAACAGTCTATTTATCTGGTTAATCTTATTTATCATCTTTCTGGTGGCAGAACTGGTAACAGCCGGAGCCCTGGTATCGATCTGGTTTTGTGTAGGAGCCTTGGTGGCTTTGGCAGTAGCCTATTTTGGTGGCCCGTTGTGGCTTCAGATGACCCTGTTTGTGGCGGTTTCGATTGGATTGCTGTTGGGAACCAAGCCGTTTTTGAAAAAATACATGGAGCCCAAAACGATAACAACCAATGCTGATCGGATTCTGCAAAACCGGGGAATTGTGGCGGAAGAAATCAATAATCTCAAGGGACAGGGGGCTGTCAAAATTGATGGCAAATCCTGGACGGCCAGAAATGTCGATGGCGATGTTATCATTCCCGTTGGTGCTGAAGTAATTGTGATCGGAATCGAAGGGGTCAAAGCCATGGTTAAATTAGCGGAAAAAGAAATAGTTTCTGAATAATAAGGAGGAAAGAATATGGTTGGACTAATTATTTTAGGCGTTTTATTTATCATTTTTATTGTTGTGATTATTGTCAATGCCAAGATTGTTCCCCAGGCCAACGCCTATGTGGTGGAACGACTGGGCGCTTATCATACCACCTGGGAAACCGGCTTTCATATTGCCATCCCGATCATTGATCGAATTTCGAAAAAAGTCGGTTTAAAAGAGCGCGTCGCGGATTTCCCACCGCAACCGGTCATTACCAAAGATAATGTCACGATGCAGATTGATACAGTTATTTATTTGCAGGTTACTGATCCTAAATTCTATATGTATGGGGTCGATAATCCCATGAAAGCGATCGAAAACCTCACCGCTACGACCCTGCGTAATATCATCGGGGATATGGAGCTGGATCAGACGCTCACCTCGCGGGATGTCATTAATACCAAAATGCGGGTGATTCTCGATGAAGCCACCGATCCCTGGGGGATTAAAATTAACCGGGTCGAGCTTAAAAATATCATGCCGCCGGAAGCGATTCAGAATGCCATGGAACGGCAGATGAAGGCAGAGCGGGAACGGCGGGAAAAAATCCTTCAGGCCGAAGGCGAAAAAGCCAGCGCCGTGCTGGTAGCTGAAGGCGAAAAATCAGCGGCCATTCTCAAAGCCGAAGGTTTAAAAGCCGCCGCCATCCTCAGTGCCGAAGCCGATCGCGAAGCTCAGATCAGACGCGCCGAAGGCGAAGCGGAAGCCATTGTCAAGGTTCAGGAAGCAGTCGCCAATGGGGTCAAGATGTTAAATGAAGCCAATCCGATTCAGTCAGTGATCGCCCTGAAGAGTTTATCGACCTTTGAAAAGGTAGCCGACGGCAAAGCCACCAAGATTATTATCCCCTCAGAAATTCAGGGTTTGGCCGGTCTGGCTACATCGCTTAGTGAAATCATGAAGGATCAGACCACCGTCAGTTAATAAAAGTCGGTTAAAGGCGAAACTACATCAGTTGAATTAAATAGTTTAATGTAAGATTGATCTGTGATGACCAAGGGGCAGACCCTCATCCGCACACCGCGCAATTGCCAGTTTGATTTGCAATATCCTTTATTTCAACGTATGATAGAAAATACCGCAAAAATTAAGCAACTACCATCAATGGGCAATTGGAAAACGCTAGCCGTTTCCCAATTGCCCAAAGTTTTTGAGCGTGCAAATTAAGAAAGAAGGAATATTTTTGGGAATCACGAATACACAACTTATCAAACGTTTTATACCCTATTATCGAAAATACCAATGGATTCTCTTATTGGATCTGTTTTGTGCCACCCTGACGACCGTTTGTGATCTGGTATTACCACTGATTGTGCGGTTTATTACCAATACTGCCATCAATGATTTGACCAGCTTGACAGTGGCAACGATCTTAAAACTGGGGCTGGTTTATCTGGTGCTACGGCTGATCGATGCGGTCGCCAATTATTTTATGGCTGATGTTGGCCATGTCATGGGTGCCCGGATTGAAACCGATATGCGTCGGGATCTTTTTGGGCATCTCCAGAAGCTGCCCTTTTCGTTTTACAGCGACACCAAAATCGGCCAGCTGATGTCGCGGATCACCACCGATCTTTTTGATGTCACCGAATTTGCCCATCATTGTCCCGAGGAGTTTTTTATTGCCGGCTTAAAAATCGGGATTTCATTTGCGATTCTGGGCTCGGTCAATATCTGGCTGACGCTGATTATTTTTACGGCGCTGCCGGTGATGTTGTTAACGACCACCTATTTTCGGAAGCGAATGCGCCAGGAAATGAAGCGCTCGCGGGTCAAGATCGGCGATATCAATGCCCAGGTGGAAGACAATCTGCTGGGGATCCGGGTGGTCAAATCTTTTGCCAATGAGAATATTGAAGAAATGAAGTTTGAGGTGGGAAACAGTCAGTTTTTTGAAATCAAAAAGAAAACCTATCGTTATTTTGCTGGATTTCAGACAACCACCCGGCTCTTTGACGGGCTGATGTACCTCTTGGTGGTGGTGTTTGGGGGGATCTTTATGATTAATGGGGCTATTAATCCTGGCGATTATATTGCCTACCTGATGTATGTTACCACCTTGCTGACGTCAATCCGCCGGATTGTTGAATTTGCCGAGCAGTTTCAGCGCGGCATGACCGGGTTTGAGCGCTTTATTGAAATTCTCGATGAACCCACCGAATGTGAAAACAAGGCCAATGAGGTGGAACTGACCAATGTGGTCGGCGACATCCGCTTTGAAGATGTTAGTTTTCAATACAACGATGGTGGCGATGCGGTGCTTTCCCACATTGATGTCCAGGTGAAAGCGGGTGAGAATATCGCCATTGTCGGGCCTTCGGGCAGCGGCAAAACGACCATGTGCCATCTGATTCCGCGCTTCTACAACGTGACCTCGGGCCGGATTCTGATTGACGGTCAGGATATTCAGGGTCTGACCCTCCACTCGCTGCGAACCCAGGTGGGGGTTGTCCAGCAGGACGTCTATCTTTTCTCGGGAACGGTCTATGAGAATATCAGCTATGGTCGAACCGATGCCGATCGGGCCAGCGTGGTTCAGGCAGCTAAACACGCCGGAGCGCATCAGTTTATTGAGAAGCTCCCTCAGGGTTATGATACCTATATCGGGGAACGGGGGATCAAGCTTTCGGGTGGCCAGAAACAGCGGATCAGTATTGCCCGGGTGTTTTTAAAAAACCCGCCGATCCTGATTCTCGATGAGGCCACCTCGGCTTTGGATAATGAAAGCGAACGGATTGTTCAGGAATCCCTGAAAGAACTGACCCAGGGCCGAACCACCTTCACCATTGCCCATCGGCTCACCACCATTAAAAATGCCGACTCGATTCTGGTTCTGACCGAAGACGGGATTGTCGAAAAAGGCTCGCATGAGGAACTGCTCCGGGAAGAAGGGATCTACTATGACCTCTACCAGATGTACCGGGAGCTGGATGAATTAAACGAAGAGTTTTAGGTAACAGCCGGATTGGGTTGTTGGGATAAAGGTTGGCAACCAGTTACCGTACCGATCAATTGTTAATCTGTTGTATGCGCGCAATTCGTACAGTTGCATATAGTAAGCGTCTAATTATCAGTTTTCGTTGCAACTGTTCGCCTTGAGGCACACAACATGATGTAACAATTGTCGGTACTAAGGTTGTTTTTAACTTGCGTTCGGATTAGGTTTATTCCGGCTGTAGTAATAAATTTGCTTAAATTATTCGTTCATATTGCCGCAGCCGTAGCCAGCCAGATCCAGGGTGATGGTTTTGATGCCGAGGTTTTTTAAGGTAGCGATCAGGGTCAGGCGGTTTTTGATGATGGCGGGGAAATCGCTGGGATCACATTCGATTTTGGCGGTATCGCCCAGCAGCCGCAGTCGGTATTGGCTTAGGCCCAGGGATTTAAGAAAATCTTCGCCGGCTTCAATGGCCGTCAGGGCTTCCGGGGTGATTGGGGTGTTGGTGGGAATCCGGGTCGCCAGGCAGGCCATCGCCGGTTTGGTGGCGGTGGATAAACCGTAATAGGCTGAGAGATCGCGGATATCCTGCTTGGTCAGGCCGGATTCTGTTAACGGGCTGAAAACGTTCAACTCAGCCAGGGCTTTGATACCCGGCCGGTAATCCTTCAGATCATCGAGGTTGGAACCGTCCAGAATTACCTCATAGCCATTGGTCCGGGCGGCAGCTTTGATCTGGGTGAAAATAAATTTTTTGCAGTGGTAACAGCGATCGGCTGGGTTTTTGACGAAATTTTCTAATGAAAAGACATCGGCTTCAATTACCAGCGGTATGGCACCAATGGTTTTGGCCAGTGCCTGAGCGGCAGCAAACTCGGAGCTGGGCAGCATCGCACCGTTGACGGTGATCGGTAAAACATTGTCGCCCAGCACGTCAACTGCCACCTTAAGCAGCAGGGTGCTGTCGACACCGCCGGAAAAGGCGATGCTGACTTTAGGGAAACGCTGGATATTTTTTTTCAAGGCAATCAGTTTTTCAGAAAGAACCGGGGATAGCGGGCTATTTATCGTCATGGTATCTCCTTGGTATCAATATTAGTGGTGATTTTTGTAATTTGTACCCATCGAACAATCATTATGTTGTGTTTAGTTTTCGCAGCCAGTTGCCAACTACAAACTTGTTTGTGAGTAGGCTCGTTACCTTCGCAAAAAAATGTTTCGTGCGAAACTGAACGTAAAACTGACGGTAGTTTTTTGAGTACGGTTTGGCTAATGGTTATATTATAACTCCTTAAAAGGGTTTCCTGCCAGCAAATATTTTGTTATAATGTTTACATCAAAGGATCGGAGGATTATTAAATGTCCGTAAAAAAAGCCATCTCACTGGGGGTGGGAATTGCAGTTTTGTTTATCATCGTGTTAATCATTTATGGGGTCACCAATACATTTAATCAGACCAAAAGTCAAGATCATCTGGTCAAAGGGGTGGACTTATCCGCTTATCAGGGCGATATTGATTGGGAGCTGCTGGCCGATCAGAACATTGATTTTGCCTTTATCAAGGCTACCGAAGGCAATGATTATGTCGACACCAAGTTTAAGACCAACTGGGAAGAAAGTCAGAAAACCGCACTCAAGGTGGGGGCTTATCATTTTTTAAATTATGACACCAGTGGTAAAGTCCAGGCCAAGAACTTTATTGATAATGTACCGATATCGGAGCAGAATCTGCCGCCGGTGGTTGATCTGGAATTGTATGGCATCTATGAGGACAATGCCCTGCCCAAAGAGCAGGTTAAGGTCATTCTCGATGAACTCTTGAAAGAACTCGAAGACCATTATCAGGTTAAGCCGATTATCTACACCACCCAGCGGATTTTTAAAATGTATATCGGGAGCGACTACAAAGACTATCCGATCTGGATTGTCGATCTCGATAATGCCTGGCCGGAAACCCTCGAAAACGGTGAAACCTTCACTTTCTGGCAATACAGCCATCGCGGCATGATGGACGGTTATGATGGCGATGAAACGTTTATTGATATGAACCTTTACAATGGCAGCTATGCTGAATTTATCGATGAGTTTTTTTAAAACACAGTGGTGAAGACGGTTAAACACTAGCCCAGCACTGACAATTATCAATTTGTCCGGTATTTAAAGACAAATTAAAAGCTGCCATTATGGCAGCTTTTAATTTTATTTGATTATTTTTTACAGCGTCTGTTTAATTATAGACTTGCTTTCCATAAACCATGAAGGTTACAATATTCATAGGCAGCAATGACCTTATCGCCAGGGGTTAAAGCGAATTCAGCTTTGGGAGCACCGGTTTCGGCCAGACATTTTCGTTGGCGACCTTCGGTTGTTTCAAGATAGACCCAGGCAATATGGTGTTCTGGCGTCATTGGATGAGGAACGCTGCCGATATCGACGGTAACCGTATTGCCGTTGACGGTGATGACTGGTACATGTTTTTCCTGGGCAGCATCAGTCGTATTGGGAACAACTGCGGTCATCGGATCGCCGCAGCAGATCATTTCGACACCAGATTCGTGAATCATACTTACAAAATTCCCACAATGTTTACAGACGAAAAATTTTGGTTCTTTACACATAATAGACCTCCTAAAGTCAATATTAATCTTTAGTACTTATGTACCCAATAAATGAGTAAACAAACAGATAAGATTAATTCTTGATTATATTATAGCATATGATTCAGAAATGTGAAGACACTATTTGTTAATTTTGAAAGGAGCGAAGCGCAGCTTCGAGAAGAAAAATGGAAAAACAATGGCTTGTATGGGCACGAGAATTACAATCAATCTCGCAGTCAGGATTGACCTACTGCAAAAATGATTATGATCTGGTCCGTTATCGTGAAATAGAAAAGCTGTCGCGGGAAATCATCGAAAAACATACCGAGATCTCCCATGAGGTGATTAAGGATTACTACATTCGGGAAGAAGGGTATCTAACCCCTAAGGTCGATGTCCGCGGTGGTGTGATTGTCGAAAACAAGATCCTATTGGTGCGGGAAAAAATTGATGGTCGTTGGTCGTTGCCGGGAGGCTGGGCCGATGTTAACCGCACGCCCCGGGAAAATGTCATTAAGGAAGCTTTTGAAGAGGCCGGGGTATTGGTTAAACCGACCCGTTTGGTGGCACTTCTGGATCGCAGCAAATGGGTACAGGATACCTGTCCTTATACGATTTATAAGGTTCTGATGCTTTGCGAACTGCTGGAAGGCGATTTTAAATGTAATGCTGAAACGATTGAGAGCGATTTTTTTGCGATGGAGCAGTTGCCGCCGCTGTCGTTGGGGCGAACCACCGAAGCACAGTTGGCGCTCTTTTTTAAAGCCCATCAAAATCCGGAATATTATCCGGTATATGATTAAATAAAAAACCGGCTAATTGCCGGTTTTTTTATTTGAAATCATACCACAAAGGTAGTTGGTATGTTGGTGCAGCTAATCGGTGTAGTGATCAGTTGCGAAACAGCAGCTGAGCCCTGCGCATAAAGGGTTTCCTCAATCGATTTATTGATAGGGAGGGCACCGGGAATCATCTTGCCATCCTCAGTAGCGGGAAAGAAATTTCCATTCTTGGCAAGGAAGGTCGCATAAACCCGGTATTGAGTGACGCCGTTAGGGTCAACAAAGGTATAAAAACCGTCGATTCCTTCCACTGGAGTATAAAATCCAAAAGGTAGTTCACCTTCGAAAGCAGTGGTGAGTCCATTACCCTGATCGACCTTGGTCAGGGGTGAACTGCTGTTTTTTAAAGCTAAATAAACGTTTTGTTCATCGACGCGATAATCCATCTGATAAAAGCCTTTTTCGATAAGATGAGATTGCTCACCGGATATCGATTCTTTTTTTCCATAAACATAATGGACCGTCTCACCAGCGGTATTGGTAAAACCAAAAACACCCACTAGCGCGGTGGTCGTAGCACCATTGGGATCATCAGGAATCGGGTTGGTGATACTTAAAATTGAGTCAAGATGTAGTCCATTGGGAATGGTCGCTTCGGTGGGAACCGTCATTAAGGTAAGATAGGCAGTAGTACCATCATCTTTGTCGCAACCGGCGAATAGTAAAATAAGCATAAAAATAATGATGATCGTTAAGAATTTTTTTTGTGGCATGCCGACGCTCCTATTTCAAAGTTAGGTATATTTTATAACACTTTTGGCACAATAGCAATCACACTTTAGTCACAATTATGTCTAAGAATCAAACTTTCCCCGTAATTATGATGATTTTCGTTTAAAATTATTGTGATGGTATTTTCTTAGTCAGCGTGGGGAGCGACTATTTTTATAAAGAACCGGGAAATAAGGCGCAAACTGCTATTTAGCGAGCCGCATTCCTGCGCCGGATAAGATCGCCGCCGCATCGGCATCGCTAAGAGTTAGATCAAACCATTGTTTATAATAGTCTTTGATGGTCTGGGTCATATCGACATCGGTGAAACGATCGGGATAAAAGGTTTTGGCAATAAATAAGGCGGCCATATGGGCTTCCATGGAACCGGGATGGCCCCAGCGGGTGACGCCCACCGGCAGGGTGGTGACCTGCTGCTCGGCCACGGCTTTTAATCCTGACCATTTGGGATCAGTGCGCATATACTTGCTGGCATTGATGTCATTGGCGATGATGGCATCGGGATTCCAGCGGTAGATCTGTTCCAGGGTAGTCATGGTTTTCTCGGCATCGGTGATCAGGCTGCCACCCTCGGTTGAGACATTGATGATTCCGGCAGCATCGGTGATCTGGCTGCAGAGATCACCGGCCAGATCGGTTCGAGCGGCCTCATTGACAGCATGGTAAACTCGCGGTCGGGCAGCATCCGGCAGGTCGC
>JAQUWM010000093.1 GCA_028692885.1 Acetobacterium sp.
CATGACGTTTGACATGAATCAGTATCTGATTTTTCTTCTCGCCAGTTGTCGGACAGCAGGAGTTATTTTTTTTAATCCTATCTTTGGCAGACAAGGGGTCCCCAATATCATGAAGGTGGGGTTGTCCCTGGCGATCGCCTTATATGCAGTTTTTAATCTTAACATGGTTCAAGTCATTAATTATTCGATCATCGAATTTATTGGCGCCATGTTACAGGGTTTTATTATTGGGATCGTGATTGGCTTTATCATGCAGATGTTTCTTTCCGTATTTCAACTGGGTGGGCAATTCATAGATATGCAAATGGGCTTGAGTATGGCCTCGATGTACGATCCGGCCACTCGGGCCAACGTCACTGTCACCGGAAACGTATTGACATCGATGTATGTCCTGATCTTTTTTGTCTCAAACGCTCATCTGGCCTTATTCTCGGTGGTGATTCAATCATTTCAGGTGATTCCCTTAGGATTTGGAAATATCAGTGACCGGGTCGGGGTGTATATTATTGAGTTAATGTATTATATTTTCATCTATGCCTTACAGGTAGCCATTCCCATTATCGTAACCGAGCTCATTTCTGAATTTGCGGTCGGGATCCTGATGCGGTTGGTACCAAATATCAATGTCTTTGTCATTAATATTCAAATAAAAGTGATGATTGGTTTTGTTGTTATTTTTACCTTGATACCGGCTTTAGCAAATTTTATGATCCGAATGAATTTGCTGATGATGGAGAAGATCACGCAGGTGCTGACCTTTTTCATATGAATTTTGATACAAGTACATAAGCCCGCACCTTAGTTGAATTAAATATTATAACGTAGGGGCGATCCGTGATCGCCCGCACACGACGCAATTTCTAGTTCAATTTGCAACAGTTTAATGCAATTTATAGCGATTAATCGGAGAAAAAAATGGCAGGATCAGAAAAAACCGAAAAGGCGACCCCGAAAAAAAGAAAAGATGAGCGAAAAAAGGGTAATACCTTTCAAAGTAAAGACGTCGTCAGTGTGGTACTTCTTTTTATGGCATTTTTCATGCTAAACCTGATGTTGCCTTTCATTTACCAGCAGCTTAAAAATATTTATCGTGGTCAAATGGATAAGATCGTAACCATGGATACCTTAACCGTAACCGGCGTCAACCAGCTTTTTAGGGAATCAGCCCTCGTCTATTTTGTTTCTGTCCTGCCCATGGCAATTGTGATAATGATCATTGCACTTATTATGTCAGGTGTTCAGACCGGTTTTCTGGTAACCGGAGATGCCATAAAACCAAACTTTAATCGGATTAACCCATTATCTGGTATTAAAAGGATGGTTTCATTAAGATCATTAGTTGAATTGCTCAAATCGATGGCCAAGGTGGCTTTAATTATTGGGGTTATCTATACCACCATCTTAAGTGTTATTCCGATGACACCGGATATGCTGGCAACCAGGCTGGAGTCCAATGTAATCTTTTTAAATCAGCAAGTCCTGTCCGTGGTACAAACTGTCTGTCTGATTTTTTCAGTGGTGGCTATCCTGGATTATGCCTACCAGCGCTATGATTATGAAAAAAAATTGAAAATGACCAAGCAAGAAGTTAAAGACGAATATAAGCAGACTGAAGGTAATCCCGAAATTAAAGGGAAGATTCGGCAAAAGCAACGGGAAATGAGTATGAGCCGGATGATGCAGATGGTGCCCCAGGCCGATGTGATCGTCAGAAATCCGACCCATTATGCAGTAGCCTTAAAATATGATATCGATTGTGATGTCGCCCCGCTGGTATTGGCCAAGGGAAAAGATCATATTGCGATGCGAATTGTTGCCGTTGGAGAAGAAAACAAGGTGCTTGTCAAGGAAAATAAAGCACTGGCCAGAGGTCTGTATGAATCAGTTGAGATCAATGATTATATACCTGCTGAACTCTACAAAGCCGTGGCCGAATTGATGGCATGGGTTTATAGTAATAAAAAGAAGGAAAAGGTCAAATGAAAATCATTCAAAACCTTGTTGTTGTCTTTGTTATTCTGACAATTGCGCTTATTATTATCCCGTTACCGCCATTTATTCTGGACTTTATGTTTATCTTAAACATTGCCATATCGCTGATCATTCTGTTAACGACGATGTATATCAAAGGGCCGCTGGATTTTTCGATCTTTCCATCAATGCTCTTAATTACCACCTTATTAAGGTTGGCTCTTAATATTTCCTCAACTCGGCTGATTCTTTCAAATGGCGGGGAAGCCGGGGCAGTTATTGAAACCTTTGGTTCCTTTGTCCTGGGTGGCAATGCCGTGGTTGGTTTTGTCGTATTTATTATCATCGTGATCGTCCAATTTATTGTTATTACCAAGGGTGCCGAGCGAATTTCGGAAGTATCAGCCCGCTTCACCCTCGACGCGATGCCCGGCAAGCAGATGTCCATTGATGCCGATCTGAGTTCTGGTGCGATTACTGATATTGAGGCCAAAGAACGGCGCTTAAAAATCCAAACTGAAGCCGAGTTCTATGGTTCCATGGATGGGGCGACCAAACTGGTTAAAGGCGATGCTGTAGCATCGATGATCATCGCCGTTATCAATCTTGTTGGTGGGATGATTATTGGGATGCTGCAGGGCGGCATGCCGCTGGAAGAGGTTGTTTCAGTTTATACCATTGCCACGGTTGGGGATGGTCTGGTCAGTCAGATACCAGGCTTAATGATTTCAGTGGCCACCGCCATGATTGTCACCCGGGCCGCTTCAGAGAACAACCTGAATGTCGATGTCAAAAACCAATTTTTATCGCAACCTCAGGTTTTAGTTATTGCCGGTATTGGTATCTCAGCGATGGCGCTTATTCCCGGGGCGCCGGCCGTGCAGATTTTGACATTGGCGATTATGCTCAGCGGCTTTGGTTTACTGCTGATTCGCCGCTCCAACGTCAAAGTGGTCGTCGATGAAGCCGAACAAATGACCCAGCTGATCCAGGAAGAAAGCAGTGAGGTTGATTTTTACCGAAATATTGATAATGTCTACAACATCATCGGGGTAGAACCGATTGAAATGGAATTTGGTTATTCGCTGTTACCGATGGTCGATGAGGGCAGCTCGGGTAACTTCATTGATCGGATTGTCATTTTCAGAAAACAATTTGCCATGGACATGGGGGTGGTAATCCCCACCGTCCGCTTAAGAGATAATGGCCTGATCAATCCCAACCAGTATATTATTAAAATCAAAGGCGAAGAAATTGCCAAAGGCGAAGTGTTGGTCGGTTATTATCTGGCGCTGGATCCATCCAACACCAGCGAGCCGATTGACGGCATCGAAACGATCGAGCCAGCCTATGGCATTAAAGGCAAATGGATTACTGAGAATGAAAAGGAACTGGCCGAGGTTTACGGCTATACCGTTATTGACGCCCTTTCGGTTATTGTGACCCATATGTCTGAAGTTATTAAAAAGCACATGCACGAGCTGTTAAGCCGACAGGATATTAATACCTTGCTGGAAAACGTGTCAAAATCAAACCCGGCCATTGTTGATGATGTGATCCCCAATATTATTTCGATTGCTGATTTCCAGAAAATACTGATCAATCTCTTAAATGAAGGGATTCCCATCCGCGACTTGGAAAGTATCCTCGAAACATTAGGTGATCATGGTATCAATATCAAAGATACGGACATGCTCACCGAGTACGTCCGGCAGAAACTCAAACGAACCATTACCAGAAAATATACCGATGGCAACAGCATCAAGGTGATCGCTCTGGATCAGGAAATTGAAAACATTATTCTGAACTCGGCCAAGAAAAATGAGCATGGTACCTATCTGGCTATTGATCCTCAAGTGGTTCAGACGATTGTTGAACGGGTTACCGAGCAAATCGAAAAGCTGAAAGAAATTATTGATCATTCGATTATTCTCACCTCCCCGATTGTGCGTATTTATTTCAAGCGATTAATTGAACAATTTATGGCAGATTTAACCGTCCTTTCCTTTAACGAAATAGATACCAATATCCAGATTCAAGTGATTGGAATGATAAAATTGGAAAATTAGTCCCCGCAAATCCTTTTAAGAATAAGGAGTGTCAGAATGAATGTTGCAGAAAAAAACGTTAATCAGCCAATTGAAGAATCAGAGCAAAAACCGATCGATGAAAAGACCATCGCGCTCTGGCAATTATATAAAGAACAGCGAACCACCGAGATCCGAAATGAAATTGTTCTGCAATATACCGGTCTGGTAAAAAAAATTGTCTTACGGTTCAAGGGGAGTTATAACAATTTTGGACAACTGGATGATATGGTCAATCAGGGGATGATTGTTTTAATTGATGCGGTCGAAAAATTCGATCCGGAGATGGGCAATAAATTTGAGACCTTTGCGACCCTGAAGATCAGAGGCGCAGTAATTGATTTTATGCGCAAACAGGATTGGGTTCCCCGGAGTCAACGGAGTCTTTCAAAGGTTTTGGAAGAAACCTATGGCGAACTATACGCATCATTGGAAAGAGAGCCCTCAGAAGCAGAAATTGCCGCAAAAATGGGAATCTCTGAAGCAAATCTGCAGAAGATTTTGCAGCAGCGGCATAATGCCATTGTATTGTCCTATGAAGAAGCCATTAATGAAAAAATGATGGAAGTATCACCGCTGATCACCGAAGAAAAACCTGACGATTCGCCAGAATCAAGAATGCTTTTTAATGAATTGAAAGAGAAGCTGGGGGAAGCGGTTGATCAGTTAAAAGAAAAAGAACGGCTGGTGGTATCCTTATACTACTATGAAAATTTGAAGCTCAAAGAAATTGCCGAGGTTTTAGGGGTGACCGAGTCACGGGTATCCCAGATTCATTCTCAGGCGATGATCAAGATGCGAAACCGGTTAAAGAATTATTAATAAGGAGGTATTATAATGGATAGAGGATCATACGCAGCCGCAGCCGGGATGTTTTCCGGTCAGAAGGCCATTAATGTCTTGGCTCAAAATGTCGCAAATGTTACCACTGCCGGCTATAAAAGTCAATCGACAGTACAGTCAACCTTTGCCGAGTATATGGTTTCAAGAATGAGCACCAACCCTCGAATAGCCGAGGCTGATATCGGCCCGGGTGCATATATTACGGTTAATGATGAACAGTTTATCGATTTTTCCCAGGGCGGGTTCGAAAAAACCAATCGCAGTGTTGATATGGCCATTCAAGGTCAGGGCTTCTTTGTGATCCAAAACCCCAATTTTGGTCAGGTGCTGACCCGTAACGGTCAGTTTGAACTGGATGAACAAGGTTTTTTGGTTCTCCCTGGGGTTGGTCAGGTGTTAAATATCGCGGGTCAAGCGATTCAGCTGGCCGGCAGTGACTTTAAAGTTGACGCTGAGGGAGTGATTGTTCAAAATGGGGTCGAAGTAGCCCAGCTGAATATTTCCACGGTAGTGAATCGGGAAGATCTGACACCAGTGGGGGAAGGCTTTTATCAGGCAGTCAATGGTTTTCAACCAGCCCAGGACAGAACCTTTATTATCTTACAGGGTGTCACTGAAGAGTCGAATGTAGATATGACTGAAGAAATGAGTGATATGATTGCCAGCCAGAATAATTTTACTTCATGCACACAAATGTTGAAAATATTTGATAAGATCAGTGAAATTGCATCAAATACGATTGGCAGAGTGGGATAAGATTTAAATTAATTATGTTAAACTATATATAGTATTAAAGATTTAACGTAGGGGTGATCCGTGATGACCAAGGAGTCAGACCCTCGCCTGCACATTGCACAATTGCCAGTTCAATTTGCAAAATTCTTTAATTCAATATAGATTACCGTTTTTGATTGTCAGAGAACAAGATATACAGGAGGAGTCCTATTATGATTAGAGGATTTTACGCAGCAAAAACCGGCATGATCAGTCAGCAAAATGCACTGAATATAATTGGTAACAATGTCGCCAATATTAATACCCTTGGCTTTAAACCGCAAGTTGCAGCATTTGCATCATTATTATATGAAAATATTGATGGTGGTGCTGGCGCCGAAATCAGCACCGGTCATGGTGCCAAGATTCAAAAGATTGGTATCGATTTTACCCAGGGAGAATTGGAACCAACGCGACGTGATCTGGATTGCGCCATTCTTGGCGACGGTTTTTTCGGAATTTTGGATAAAGAAACCAACATCACCACTTATACCCGAGACGGGGTATTTCATAGCAGTGTTGAAGGGGATCAGCAGTTTCTGGTCAATGTCGCTGGTGACTACGTTCTTGGCAAGGATGGTAATCCGATTAATATCACAGAAGGTTACAATAGCGAACTGATTGGATTATTTTCATTTCCCAATCGATACGGCCTGCAGTTATTGGGCAGCAATCAGTTTGCAGAAACGGATGTATCTGGTCAGCCGCAGGTAGACAATGTCAGCATGATAAGAAAAGGTTATATTGAAGCATCGGCCACTGATTCGGCCACAGAAATGGTCAAAGTGCTTAAAGCAAATAGTGGCTTCTCATTTAATTCCAGGATCCTTCAATCAACCGATGAAATGGAAAAGACAGTCAACCAGTTGCGATAGACATTGTTTGTGGATATATAAGTTGAATTAAATAGTGTAACGTAGTGGCAAGCGGTGATGACCAGGGCGATCAGCCCCTCACCTGCACAATTGTCAGTTCAATTTGTAACATCCTTTAATTTTACTTATAGACTGTGATAAAAAAATGTTTATGGAAAAGGGGATGGATTATGAGTGAGGAGAATGCCAGAAAAGAAAGTGTAACATTGATTGAAGTCAGTGTCAGCGATGATAAAAAACAGGGCTTTATCAAACTGGGCAAACAGGAAGAAGGCAACACCGTTTTTACCAGAGATGAATTAATGGCCGCTTTGGAGAAAGCGCAAATTAAACATGGGATCATTGACAGCGCCATCGAAAAGCTGGCCCAGCGGCCGATTTTTAATATTCGCATTAAGGTGGCTGAAGCGACAGACCCTATCGATGGCGAGGATGGTGTCGTTAATCTGCTCGTCAAAAAAGATGCCGACTATAAACCGGAATACAGTGAAGATGAGACCGTGGACTATAAAAACCTCGATTATTTTCAGATGGTCAAAAAGGGTCAGCTTTTGTGTGAAATCACCAAAGAAACGGTTGGAATCGACGGGAAAGACCTTTATGGGCAAGCGATTCCCGCCCATAAAGGCCGGAAACCGCAAGTTCCGGCTGGGAAAAACACCAGTTTAAATGAGGATGAAACCAAGCTGTTGGCCGATTGTGATGGCATTATAAAATTCATCAATACCATCAATATTGATGAAATGATGCATATTCGCAGTAACATTGATTTTTCGACCGGCAATATTAATTTTCCTGGCGATGTCACCATCGATGGTGATGTGAGCAGTGGTTTCTCAGTAAAAGCGGGAGGCAACCTGATTATTAAAGGTGTGGTTGAAGATGCAAAAATTGAAGTAGCCGGAAATGTGGTCATCGCGAAAGGCATTTACGGCGGAAGCACCGGTGATGTGATTGTTGGAAAAGATCTCCGTTGCAATTATATTGAAAATGCGATCTTACATGTTGAGGGTGATATTACCGTTGATTACATCATTGATGGAAAAATAACCTGCCATGGCAATATTTACCTTTCCGGATCCAAGGAACTGATTATCGGCGGCGAAATCAAACTCTACGGCGAACTGGTCGCCAGAGATATTGGTAATGAACGGGAATATCCGACCATTATTCGGATCCTCGGCGAAAAAAGGATTGATCGCGATGAACTTGAACGACTGAATATAAAAAAAGCCGAAATTCGGCAACAACTCGAAGAAAATAATGCCAAAGAAGCTCAGATCAATGGATTATTGCTGGCTCAGGAAAAAAAAGATATCTTAAGCCGTAATCACAAAAGTCCGGAGATGGAACAGATCGCAACCTTGAAAAAGCAAATTGACAGACAGTTGTTGATCCTTAAAAAAGAACTGGCAGAAATAGATAACGCCATTACATACGTTGAGAATAAAGGCAGTATGTGCTATTATGGTTCTGTTTCGGCAAAACGAAAACTCTATCAGGGAACCCGCATCTATTTTGGTGATATGCCCTTTTCATTTGAATTTGACAGCTTGGAACATTGCCGAATCTATTGGGATCATGATGATATTGTCAACGGTATGATGTAGATATTTAAGTTGAATTAAATCGTGTAACGTAGGCGCGATCCGTGATGACCAAGGGATCAGACCCTCGCCCGCACACTGCGCAATTGCCAATTCAATTTGCAAAATTCTTTAATTCAACTTATCTAGATGTGATAGATGTGAAAATAAATTGATTAGAAAGAGGTAAAAATTTTGTTCGAGAATTATGATGAACTGAATGAAATACAAATTGATATGCTTCGCGAAATCGGCAATATTGGTGCCGGAAATGCGGCCACTGCCCTAGCGACGATATTGGACGAAAAAGTCGATATGAGTGTGCCCAGTGTGCGAATCACCGGCTTTGATGAAGCGGTTGAAAATCTCGGCGGAGCCGAATCCTTAACGGTTGCAGTATTGGTAAATTTCAGTGGTGACGCCCATGGCATGATTATGTTTTTGCTCAATGTCGAAGATGCCAAAAGTATTATGGATATCTTAGTGGGCGAAGACGACGGCGAAGAAGAGCTTAGCGAAATGAAGATTTCTGGAATCAAAGAAATCGGTAATATCCTCGCATCATCCTATGTCAATGCCATTTCGGCTTTAAC
>JAQUWM010000018.1 GCA_028692885.1 Acetobacterium sp.
AATCAGAAAAAATATGCTGTAAAATACTCATGCTTGAATTTTACACCAAATGAAAGATAAAGAAAACCCCAAAACCCCTCAAGATTGAGGGGCAGGGGTGTTGACGTGCCGTAGGCACTTTTTTATGCCCTGAAAGGGGTTTGCCCCCTAAATTGCCCCCTTAACCCGGATTTCGAGTAAACAGTGTCTTATAAGCCGCAAAAATCCTGCATTCTCCGTTTTTTCTTCTCTCGTTCACTGAGAATGGGTTTGGCGTGTTAATTGGTCAACTTCAGCGCCGGTATTTTGATAATTCACTCTGAACCCCATTGGTTGTTACGGCCAGGAGCAATTCCAGAAATTGTTCCATCGGCAGGTCTTTGTCATGAGCATACCATTTTGCAATCGTACTGAGTATCGCTGCACTCTGGTATTCCATTAAATAGCTCACTTCCAGCAGTTCCACAGGGGTCAGCTTTTTATACAGGGAAAGTACCGTCGGAGTAAGTTTCGTTAAGACCTTCTGGCGGAAGTGGGGATCGCCATTTTCCCCCAACAAAACCGGGAGATAGGTCTTGTTTTTTTCAAAAAATTCAAGAATGGCTTTTAGAATGGCTTTCTTGTGATGATCCTGAAAAAGATTGCCGTAAAAAAGATTCTTGATGACAATTTTTTAAAGTCTTCTACCGTAATGGTTTGTTCTTCAATTTCTTCCAGAATTTCATAGGCATCTTTAAAATAAACATAAAAAGTCGAGCGATTGTATCCAGCCAGAGCACAAATTTCCTTCACCGTGATCTTCTCAATGCTTTTTTTGCAATATAATCGCCAAAATGAATCAATTAAGTTTTGGCGGGTGATTTTGGCGGTGCTTGATAAAGTCGTATTCATATCAGTTTTACCTCATTAATGATATCCTTCATTTTGATTATAAACGAAGCCGTTGGGATAAACAACAAAATCCAACAGGTCCCAAAAGTCTGTTGGTTGAATTTAAGAAGAATCAGGGCTAAAATGAGGATAATCATAAAATAAAGAAGAGGGTAATAGGAAATGAAAATAGCAGTCTGTGAAGTTAATAAAGCGTTTAAACAGCAGCAGGTTCTGAAGCAGATCAGTCTGACAATCGATTCAGGTCGGATTTTTTGTCTATTGGGGGCATCCGGCTCAGGCAAAACAACCTTGCTGCGAATCATGATGGGAGCAATTTCAACGGATGGCGGAAGCGTAACAATCGGCGGCACCACAGTTCCAAACCGACAGCTGCTTTCGGCGATGGGCTATATGCCTCAAAATGAAGCGCTGTACGAAGATCTATCAGTCTGGCAGAATCTGAAGTTTTTTGCAGGCCTGCATCGGTTGAATCGTAAAAAATTTGAAGCCGATGCCGAAGCGCTGCTCCAGATTATCGATATGGCAGCGTGCAAAAATAAGTTGATCCGTGATTGCTCCGGCGGGATGAAAAAAAGAATATCGTTGGCGGTAGCGTTGATTCATAAACCAAAACTGCTGTTGCTGGATGAGCCAACAGTTGGAGTTGACCCGGTGCTGCGCCGCAAAATATGGCTTTATCTCAGGCAGCTCCGAAATGAAGGTACAACCATTCTGGTTACTACCCATGTCATGGATGAGGTTACCCAATGTGATGATGCCGCCTTGCTTCGCAATGGCCATATCATTGCTAAGGATACGGTTAAAAATTTAATCGATCAGACCCCAGACGGAAATATTGAAGAATTGTTTTTTATCGACACTCAGTCAGAATCGGAGGAGTCATCATGTTAAGCATTGTCAAACGGATTCTTGGTCAAATGAAAAATGATAAGCGATCATTAGGATTACTCTTATTTGCGCCGCTACTGGTTTTAACCCTATTATTTTTTATTCTCGGTGATTCTAACTATCTACCGCAGATTGCAGTCTATGATATGAACGAAAAATTTGTTTTGGAGCTTGAAAATCATGCTACGGTCATTGAAGAAACAGAAAAACCCGAGGCCTCAGATTATTTGGAGGCTAATCGAATCGATGCGCTGATCTGGATCGATTCTGCGGGAACGCACATTGAATTGCTGGAGAAAAATTCTAAATCTGCCGCCGCTCTGGAAGCCATTCAGGCAACGAATCAAGCCTTGCAGCCCTCACAAAACGAGCCGATCATTGATTATGTTTATGAAACATCAGGGGATAACCAACTCGACTCGCTCGCCTATGTTTTTTTGGGCGTGATCTCATTTTTCTTTGTCTTTATTCTTTCGGGAATGTCATTTGTCCGGGAGCGTTTTGGACAGACTTTAGAACGGATGCTGATGACCCCCATCAGCCGGATCGATGTTATCGGGGGCTATACCCTGGGGTATGGTTTGCTGGCAGCGGTTCAAAGTGTGGTGGTTATCTTGTACGCTGTTTATGTGTTGCAGCTTCGGGTGGAAGGATCAGTGGCCTTATGTACGCTGGTAATGATTTTGATGGCGTTTTCGGCGGTTTCCGTTGGGGCGCTGGTGTCGATCTTTGCAAACAATGAACTGCAATTGGTTCAGTTTATTCCGGTGATAATCATTCCGCAGATCTTTTTTTCGGGACTGATCCCGATTGATACGATTCCCTTTGGGCTGGGAAACCTGTGCTATCTAACACCTGTTTATTATGGTTGCGCAGCCCTGGAAATGATTATGATTCAAGGCAAGGGATTTTTAGAAATATGGCCTTGGTTAGCGGGATCGGTCGTTTTTATTGGGGTGCTGTTTTTAGCAAACGTGACTGCATTAAAGAGATACCGAAGGCTTTAGACTTAAGGTCGCCCGACATAAAATCCCAACCGCCATCAACAGTCAAAATAATTGGGTAGCGGTATCACTCTCTTATTGACTTGGACGGCTGGAAGGAAATTTTATCGATGGAGCGGATTACTACACTGAGAATTTTTTTTAGAGCAATGAGAAACCTTGACGCAGGATCGCTGTCTAGTTGCTTTTCTGAAACAGAAAACGTACAATGATAACGCGATGTGTGGAAATGTCATTTCATTGGAAGTAAAATCGCCAGAAAATGTCAAAGCAAAAAGCTTGAAACTGTTTATGTCTTTGTATAAACTGCCTTATGACATTCGTGTTTCTGCTAAAAATTTTGGTTTGAGAATAACATTAAAAGTATTTCGCTTTATGGCGTGTTTTGTTTAACTCCTTAGCCATCATTTTGTAAAAATTCAAGAATATTGATGACCTTTATGCCTTCAAAATCTGAATAGAGAGTGTTGTCCATGGTAAGGATTATCTTTGGATAATGATCGGTGATTGATTGAAGAGGTTTTAGTTCTCTTTTCCTGGTTTCTTCATCCATAATGCTTGCAGAAACCTGATAGTATATTTTTATGTCTGATTTTGTTGCGACAAAATCCACTTCAAGTGATCCGACTTTTCCAATCGCAACAGCGTAACCGCGTCGCAGTAATTCTAAATAGATGATGTTTTCGAGCACATGTCCATAATCGGTGTTTCTAAGACCTGTCAGCTGATTGCGAAGGCCAATATCAACCATATAATATTTTTCAAGGGTCTTGAGAAACAACTTGCCTTTGAGATCATAACGGTTTGCACGGTAAATTATAAAAGCATTTTCAAGCATTTTGAGATAGTTATCGATGGTATCACTGGTTGTTTTTCTTCCGCTGCTGGTCAGGTAGTCACTAATTTTTTTAGTCGATACGATATTTCCAATGTTAGCGGCAATAAATTTTAGGACGCTCTCTAGTAAAGCGGCATCTCGGACATGATTTCTCTGAACAACATCCTTCATAATCACTGTATTGTAAATACCGCTTAAAAAAGGGGCAATGGTATCGGGATAGTCTTTTAGCTCAACAACGGTAGGGAGACCGCCAAATTCTAAGTAACCTTTAAAAATTGCATCGACATTGTCACCCTTTTTGAAATCAGTAAAATCAAGATACTCTTTAAAGGACAATGGCAGCATTTTTATCTCGACATATCGGCCGGAGAGGAGGGTAGATAACTCTGAGGACAAGAGATACGCATTGGAACCGGTGATGTAAATATCAACATTAGAATCCACTAGAAATGAGTTAATAGCCTTTTCCCAGGACTCAACCTGCTGTACTTCATCAAGAATAATGTAGTATTTTTTATTTGGGATTGTCATTTTGTTTTTGATATAGTTGTATAAATGAGCGTAGGTTGTAATCTTATCGAATTCAAAGGCTTCAAAGTTCATTCGGATGATATGATCATCACGAACACCGCTGTTACGTAAGTGCTCCTCGAATAATGAAAGCAAAGTTGACTTACCGCAACGGCGTACACCGGTAACAACTTTTATCAGTGGTTTATCTTTAAACTGAACCAGTTGAGTTAAATAAAGATCTCGTTTTTTCATAATGAATCACCTCACAATATTGATTATACCAGAAATAAAAAGATATTCAACAAGTATTTCGACTATAGTCGAATAAGTATTTAACATCTAAATTAAATCAGGATAATCGGATCGATCACTAAGTTGATGCGATTAGTAAACTCCGGTGATGTGTTTTATCAAAGTAAGCAGTTATGACAGCAGATCGGCAAAAAGATAGTCGTTGATGCGATCAATCAATTCCCGTGGTTTGATCATTTGCTCAACGGTTTTCCGGGTCTGAGCCACATCGTCAGTAATAATGTTATCAACGCCGATTTTCACCATTTTCTCGGTCGCTTCCTGGGAATCGACCGTCCAGGCTAAGATTTCTTTGTTTTCCCGATGGATGGCAGCAACGATCTCCGGGGTGACAAAGGATGATTCGATGCTGTAGATATCAACTGGCAGTTTTTGAATATCGCCAATAGCCAAAGCTGTAATGTAAGCCCGCTTTAGACTCGGATCGACTGATTCAACCTTTTCTAAGGTGGGGTAATCCAGAGAGGCCAGGACACATTGGTCAGAGAAATCATTTTGGTGGATGATCTTCACAGTCGATTCCACCAGACTTGCTTCATGCCCGGTGGGTTTAAGCTCAATATTTAAAAGGATTTTACCTTGGCAAAGCTGAATCGCTTCTTCTAAAGTGGGAATACGCTCGTTTTTGAACTGCGGATCAAACCAACTGCCGATATCGAGATCCTTGATCTCAGCATAATTTGATGACCAGATATTCAAGTCCTGGCCGGATATACGTTTAATGTTATTATCATGAGATACTACAATTACACCATCTTTAGTTTGAGCTACATCGATTTCAGCATAATCAGCGCCTTCATCAATGGCTTTTTGCAAAGCGGCCAGGGTATTTTCTGGAGCCAGGTTGGAACCGCCGCGGTGGGCAGTTATTTGCGGACCTGATAAAAACTGGTCGTTGAAGGTTTCCGAAAAGGTGTTGAAAATCGCAAAGCTGTTTATTGCAATTAACAGAAGAACGGTGATCATACTGATGGTCACAATTGTTTTGTATTTTATGCTTATTTTATATTTATCTTTTCCAAGCGGTTCGGGATTAATCATCAAATTGGACGAGGCTGAATACCCATAATAAAACTGAGATACCACCGCCAAATTGAGGGATGTGGTGAGCAGCTGAAAGATGGTAAACAAGCCAGACACTAAAAAACCGAAGGCGGCAATGAAAATGGATAAAGCCAGCGGATGGTCCAGGATCTGCCCTAAGATAAAGAAAGCGATTATTTCAAGAACAATCACCGCCAGAATCAGCAGCACCAGAATTAGGGAATTAAAGAATAAAACGAAGAAAATAGTCCGCCAGAAATGGCCTTTAATCAGGATGCGGCTTTTTTTAATCGCTTGAAAAAAATTACTGTTTTCCAGGGTGAAATAGTGAAATGAAAAAATCCAGAGAACTGAAATCAAAAATTATAAGGCAAAGTGAGGTTAGCATGAAAGTTATTGCAATTATGGGAAGTCCCCACAAAGGGAAGGGTTTTGAGATCGTACAGAAGATTGAGGTTGAGCTGTGCCGCTTGGGCGAGGTTGAATTTTCATATGTTTTTTTGAAGGATGCAAATTTAAAACTCTGTCAGGGTTGCTTTGCCTGTATTGGTAAAGGCGAACAGTTATGCCCGCTAAAGGATGACAAAAACAGCATTGAAGCAGAAATACTAAGTGTGGACGGCGTTATTCTCAGTACCCCGGGTTATGCCATGAATGTCAGTGCGCTGATGAAAAACTTTATTGATCGCTTTGCCCACAGCCTGCATCGTCCTAAGTTTTTTAATCAATCACTGATGTTAGTTGCTAATGGTGGCTCTGGTTTAGCCAAGGTTAATTCATCACTAGGCATGACCTTGGGCGGTAGCAACAAGGTTTGCGAGTTAAAAATCACAACAACCCCATGGAAAGCCACCGAGGACTATGAGAAACGGGTGCAGAAAGACATCGAAAAAACCGCTGATCGTCTCTATCGATCCATGCAGAACAAGAAGCTTGCTTCACCATCGCTGGGCAACCTGATCTGGTTTCGAATCTTTAAGGAAATGGCCAGTCTTTCCGAGCAGAACCTGCCAGCAGATTACGAATATTATCGCACCAGAACCGATTATTTTTATCCGACCCGAGTGAATCCCATTAAAAACGGAGTGGCTGGGATCATCGCAAATATTGGGGTGGCTACCATGAAAAAGCAGGTCAAATTTAAATAATTATTGTTAATAACGATCATCCCCAGATAATCTGGGGATTTTTTTGGATATTGTTTTTTATAAACAGCTTGATTAATGACGCATCATCAGATACAATTAAACCTATAGTACAATTAATGGAACGAGGGTATAATATGGGGCGGCGAAAAAAAGAATTAACCGATTTTCACAGAGACAGTATCATAAAAACTGCGGAGACACTCTTTGAAAAAAATGGCGTTGAGAATACGACAATGAATGACATCGCAAGGGAAGCCGAATATAGTAAGGCAACTTTATATGTATATTTTAGAAATAAAGAAGAAATTGTAAATTGCATTATATTAAAAAGCATGAAAATGCTTTATGATCGCATTCAAGCGGCTACTCAAACAGGAAATGATTTATTTACAAAGTATTATGGCATTTGCAATGAACTAACTGCCTACTGTGATGACTATCCCTTGTATTTTCAAACAATACTTCAAGAAATCAATGTGGATGTCAACAATGAAGATACACCGCAGGTTTTTTATGAAATTTTTGAACTGGGAGAGCAAATTAATAAACTGATTGGTGAATTTTTTATGGTTGGGATCAAACAAGGTGTCTTTCGTTCAGATCTTAAAATCCCGGAGACCGTGTTTATTTTCTGGGCCAGTCTGTCAGGTGTCATTCTGATGGCCTGGAAAAAACAGCAATATATTGAACAGGCTATGGAGACAACAAAAAAAGATTTCTTGAAATACAGCTTTGATACCCTGCTGAATTCAATCCTGAAAGAGGAAAAAAATGCATAAAGCAAAAATGATTGTTTTACCACTCGTTGTTTCGATTCTTGTTGTGGGAATTTTTTTTGGTGCCTGTTACCTCAGCGATGTAAACAACTATAAAAAAGCGGTTGCGGATATCACAATTGCCGACATCGACTTATCTCAAATCCCGGATGGTGTTTATGATGGCTCATATGATGTCGGATACATAGCCGCAAAAGTTGAAGTTGTTGTTGCTAATGGGGCAATTAAGAACATCAACTTGGTTGAGCATCAGAACGAACGAGGCTCTGCGGCTGAGGTGATTACAGATACCATTGTCAAGGAGCAAAAAATAGACGTGGATACTGTTTCAGGTGCTACCAACTCAAGTCAGGTGATAAAAAAAGCCGTTGAAGAGGCATTGGTTCAAGAATAATTTGAGGCGTTTTCTTTTCTAGAACATATCTTTTAAATATGTTCTGGATTTTAAAATTATTCAAGCCCGTGTTCATTCAGAATTGCTTTGATTTTTTCAAAAAGGAAATGAGTCGCTTCCTGTCTGGACTCAACAAGGCTTGTCCGGATATCTATAATTGAATGATTTACAAATGAACAGGTCATCAGTATGTTGAGGGTAGCCTGTTCATTTTTTATGGATTATAAACCATTAACAATATTTATGGGGCATTCTCCTTTTGATACCGCCAGAATGTTTGACCAGACCGTTTTATGCATTTTTTCAAAAGCTTGTTTGGTGGTTCCGCCAATATGGGGGCTGAAAAGTAATTTGTAATGACAGTTTTCCGGCAAATTAAGCAGCAGATTATCCGATATAACTGGCTCCGGGTACAAGGTGTCAAGACCAGCTCCTGCTATTTGTCCGGCTGATAATGCGGCAACCAGATCTTCCTGAACAACTAGCTCCCCGCGGGCAGTATTGATAAGCAAGGCTGACGGTTTCATCAGTGACAGCAATTCTGAATTGATCAGGCCGGTGGTTTCCGGGGTTACGGGTAAATGAAGGCTGATGATATCGCACTGTTTGCAGAGCTCTTCCAGCGGTAGATAGCTAAGCCCCAGTTCGTGCTCAATCGTGTTTTTTCGGGAACGGTTAAAATAGCTGAGCTGCGCACCAAATGGCTTCAAACGCTTAGCGGTCTCAAGGGCGATGGAACCCATGCCAACCAGCCCCACATGACAGGAACCCAGTTCCGGAATACCATCCAGGATAAACGAACCTTTGGCCTGAATCTGGCGACCGCTGCGAACCATCTGATCCCCTTCCAGGAGTCGTCGCTGCAGGCCCAGCATCAGCAAGATGGTTTGCTCTGCTACCGCAGCGGAGTTGGCAGCGGTATTGTTGCAGACGTAAATTTTCTTTTCTTTAGCGGCCTGAATATCAATTTTATTATAACCCACACCTTCAGAATGGATGAGCTTGAGATTGGGCATGTTATCAATCAGGGTTTTGCTGACTTCCCGGACGGCATCCGCAAAAATAAAATCAGCATCGCCGGCAGCTTGAAGTACCGCATCATCGGTATTCAGATCCTCACCAAAAATAAATTCCCAGTTTTTCGGGATGCCTGATAAATCAGAAAACTTTTCCATGCGCTTTGTCGATGTTAGAATCAGTACCTTTGTCACAAGCGTTACCTCCGTTATATTGATTGCCTCCATTATATAATGGGGGCGATTTAAGCACAACTAAATTTCTAAGGTAACTCGAGCGATTAAGAATACTAATTGCATTCGCTCAAGAGTAAATATTTAGACGCCTGACACGAATTTATATAAGCCGGTGTGGGTATCTAATACTGATGTGATCCCGGCTCTGGCAGAGCTCGGCAAGATCCGAGATTATGACGGAGATGAAAGTTGGCTAGAGCGTTTTGAAATTATCATGAGCCAGTAAATCACGATCGCCCCTTGGTTGTTATATGAAAGAAAATCAGCTATAATATCTTTAAATTAACAACTGAGGAACGCTCGGATTCTTTATAAGGGAGGAATTTTGGATAATTTTATAGTCCATGAAATGATAGAACAACTCAAGTGTAACTATTAAATTATGGAGAGTACATATGGGTCAGTTGATCAGAACACAGATTGAATCATAACTTGGGCTTGACACGAATTTGAATCAGATTCTTCACATCTTCCAGAATCCTTTCAGATGTTACGGGGATCATCAGCCATCGGCCGCTGGCGGCAAAGGGCGTTTTGGCAAACAAGGTTTGAACTTCAGGGCTGGCCTGGGGAAGATAAGCTTCGGCTTCATTAAGCTCCTTATTTCCGATCACCACCAGGGCGATAAAATAGCCATCCATGGGGTAGAGAACGCAAAGGGACTTATTGCTTTTCCGGTACTTCAGATTCCAGCCGCGCTGGGCGGAACAGCGGCTGTAATTCATGATGGGCTTGATGTGATAGGCGGTCTCAATAAAGTTTTGCAGAGAGACCCAGAGGGGATTATTGACGAAGTTGATCATCTCGGCCATTGATGGCTCATGATCTTGTTCAAAAGACTGACGCCATTCCATAGGGCAACCTCCAATATTTTTTCAGGTAATTGCAGAATGACTAAACGTCGAAGCGGAGTGCGAAGCTCAGAGCACTTTTCCAATCACCGATAATTTGATAATTAAAATTTATCATCATGGTTCAGACAGGTCAAGTTAATTTGATAAAAAAATGAATTCAGGGGGCGTTCTTTGGTGAGGTTTTGTCAATGGCAGGGCCAGCGTAACTAGATTTAAAGAGCTACAAAATTCAATCAGTAAATTCAGATAAATTACCCATATCAGAAAAATATGGGTAAAAAATTAAAATAACTCCCCATGTTTATTGTAATTGGAAGGGATGAGTTTTACTTATTCTAAAGGAAACGAAAAAATAGCGACGGAAACGCTGATATTAGTGAAAGGAATAGAATACAATGACTAAAATTGAAGACGTTAACCCAGTTGAAGAGTATATTCGCCAATTCCCGAAAGATGTTCAAGTACTTCTACAGGAAATCCGGCAGGTTATCAGAGAAGCGGCTCCCGAGGCTGATGAAAAAATCAGTTATCAAATGCCGACATTTTTTCTGGATGGCAATCTGGTTCATTTTGCGGCTTATAAAAATCATATCGGCTTTTATCCGGCACCGTCTGGAATCGAAAAATTTAAGGAAGAATTGTCAAAATATAAGAGCGCTAAAGGTTCGGTTCAGTTTCCGCTTAAGGAACCCATGCCCTTTGATCTAATCCGAAAAATAGTCGTTTTCAGAATGGCCGAGAATCAGGCGCTTGCGAAAAACAAGCAAAAAAAGAGATGAAATACAGCAAAATAAAGGATAAAAGCAAGGGATAAACAGTTTAGGTGAATATTCTAAATAAATAAGGAGGATCTTATCATGTATGTTACCAACAATACTTACGCGACACAGAATCGGGTGTTCTCTGGAACCGGAAAAATTGCCGGGGTTCGATTGCCGGATTTTACGGATGTTCATGTCAATACAAAAAAGAAATCCGGGATTAGTGATTCTGAATATGAGCAGGCCATAATAGCGCAAGCAATAAAGGATCAGAAAGCGGGAAAATTTCAGAATGAATCGGCTGGATTTAACAAACTAGCCAAAAGTTATGTTTCGGAAGTATCACCGGATCGAAATAGAATTATTACCGAAGGTTTACAAAAAGTCTTAAAAAGTGATCTGGATATTTTAAAACCAATCGATTGGGTTGCCTTGATCTTTGAAGGAAAAGTAAAGTATCAAAAAGAATCGGATTTAGTGGAATACGCTGAATTCTATGATGGCAATGGCGAAATGGTTGCAAAATACTCTAATGGCGGTTGGACGATGTTCGGTACAAAGGCAGAAACGGGTCGTCAAATGGAAATGTGTTCGATTTATAATGCGGCGTGGGGAGCAGCGGCAAAAGCAGGTCAGAAGGGTGATGATGCATTGGCAGACAGTAACGGAAATCCTAATAATTCCCTTGATCGGTTGGTGTAGAGATCACAAAATGGATGATGCCATCCCACTAATTGTAACAAACTTCTTACGAGAGGATTTAAAAAGTGGACTGTAGTTGTAAATGTTAGAATTTTACGGTCTTTTTTAGGTTAAATAAGGTGGTTGGTTATGAAGAAAAGAAAGAGAAAGATTTTCCCTTTTGTAGGCGGAGGAAAAAATGTCAAAAATTAAAAAGAAGCAGTCAATAACAAGCACTAAGTGTCTGATGACACTGCTATTTCTAGTGTGCTCCCTGTTGGTGCTATCGAGTTGCGCCAAGAATAGCGCGGACCTCATTGGCAATTGGGAATTGGAGCCCAGTGAAGGGGCGTTAAATGATACAGCGATGACCGGATACGTCTTTAACGAAAATGGTACCGTAAGTTTTTATAATGGTTATGATGGGAAGTTGACGATTTCAGAAGGCGAGTGGCATAATGATAAAGATACCCTAGTGTTGCGTTTAGATGATGTCGATACGCCAGAAAGGCAGATCCGCTTTAAAATTGAAGATCAAACCCTATATCTTTTTTCGGATTCAGAAGAAGGAAAAACCACTTATGATAGCCGCTATAAAAAGGCTGAGCGGTTCAGCTTTGAAAATTTGATTTTAGTGGCGAAAAGTCAGAAAGAAAAAGAAAAGCAGGATGCTCAAATTTTTTGCACTTTGTCACCTCAGGAAATCATTGATCAGTTAAAAAAAGCGGGCCAGCCCATTGGGGAAGTGGTCGTTTATACCGATCCCGTTTATACAAGTGGCTTATTGAAACAACCGAATCTCCAATTGGCCCAGGCCGCCCGCTTTGAAGATACATCCATTGAACAACCTGAAAACCTGATTGAACCCTTGGGCGGATCGGTGGAAGTTTATCGGGACTATACGGTAGCGAAGCAGCGGTATGACTATTTGAGTGTTTTTGATGAGGTGGCAGGAACCACCTACCAGGCCGGAAATGTCCTTTTGCGCCTGGATAACGCGATGCAACTGGAAAGCCGAAGACACTATGAAACGGTATTCTTGGGTATTGTTAAATAATCTGATTGACAGGATCAGAATACTTTCCCTGATCCTCAGCCAGATAGGAAAGATGGATATCATGAAGTTAACATCGCTGATGGACTATAAAATCAAACTATTATCAGGATAGACTGGTCTCAGGCATCTATCTTTCGAATATGCTATACTGTTTGAAAACACAAACTATGAAATGAGGGTTAAAATTGATCGAGATGTTAAAAAACATGAAGTATCGGTATCTGCTTTTGGGGGTTATTTTTACATTGGCATTAAGTTTGATTCTCCTTACCTTGCTGGGGTTAGAGAGAGCGTATGTCACGTCGATTGCCGGAACCTTAGCCCTTTATTTTTTTCCCATCGGTTGGATGTTTTATCATTTTAAGAAATATCATTTGTCCTTCCGGGAATGGCTGCAGCCGACAAAATTTAAAATTAGAGAAACAATTGCGGCGGCATTATTTCCGGAATTGCTTGGGATGGGGATTCTATTATTGATTACCGTGGGCATTATGTTCGTTTTGCCCGCTGGGGGATTCAACGAACTGTCTGAAACCACCACCAACTGGGGGCTTTATTTTATATCCGCAGTTATTTTGGCACCAATCTGTGAAGAACTGATTTTTAGAGGGTTTATCTTTAATAAAATGCTGATACGATTTTCACTAGTCAAGGCAGTGATTTTATCCTCAGTGATTTTTGGAGCGATGCATTTGACCACCGGTATCAGTCCAACCCTCGTCGGGATGGTGCTGTGCGTGATCTTTATGAAATACAGAAGTCTGCTTCCGTGTATTACGATCCATAGCTTCCATAATCTGGCGGTGGTGTTGCTTAAGTATTTTGCATCTCTTGGTGCCGATACCGCAACCGAAATAACACCTGCCGATATGCCGCTGTTATTGATTATGGCGGGCATTTTTGTGACAATTGGATTGGTCTGGCTGGTGCTTTTCTTTCGAAAAAACTGGCATTATGCAGCTGAGTTTAGGCAACGATACCATGGCGATAAGGACCTACTTCCCAATTATGCCGGAGAATTGTAAGTTGAGTCGCGTAAACCGATGCCGATCAGTTTTAGACGTGAGCGACATTCTACTCCTCAAAAAATGACTACCGATCATCAGCCATTTTGGGATTTTTAAAACAAAAAATTTTCTTTTAAAGAACATAAAAAGCTTGACTATAGAAGGTACGGTATCGTTTATGATAAGGATAGTGACTCAGAAATTAAACAACTAGACAGGAGGGATGATCAATGACTTATTTAATCCAATTTTTAAAAGAAAAAAAAGTGATGCTGTTTTTAATTATTCTGGCAACGGTGATCCAGTCATTCAGTATGTTGGCGGTGCCCTATTTTGCGGCAAAAATTATCGACGACGGGATTCTCAAAAAAGATCTGATGGCCATTGTGATATTGGGTTTTCAGATGCTAGCAGCGGTGGGATTATCGGCTCTGATTTCGTTATGGGCCAGCTACCTGAGTGCTGATTTAGCGGCACTTTCAGGAAAATATCTGCGCGACCGGATTTTTGATAAAACGCAAGTCTTGTCAATCCGTGATTTTAACCATTTTAGTACCGCTTCAATGATTACCCGGGCAACCAGTGATATTACGGTCATTCAGCAGACCGTGATTATGTTTGCCCAAATGATTCTGCCGGCTCCGATTATTGCGATAACAGCGATTATTATGACTATTGGCGTGAGTCCATCACTGGTAATGATTCCGATCATTGCGATGGTCGTTTTTATGTTGGCCATTTACCTTATTTTTATCAAAGCCAGCCCGATCTCGAAAACCATCCAAAAACGGTTGGATGTCATTAATCGCATCATGGGCGAAGCGATTACCGGGGTGCGGGTGATCCGGGCCTTTGACAATTCGCAATTCGAACGAAAACGAACCAACGCGGCTTTTTTAGATTATGCTGACAACGTGATCCGCCTGAATAAGACCTTTGCGGTGTTTAGTCCGCTGATCTGGTCGATTGTCGGGATTAGTATGGTGGCGGTGTTATGGTTTGGCAGTTTTCTGGTACTCAATAATGAAATTCAGGTTGGCGGTATTATCGCTGTTTCAGAATATACGATTCTGTTGTTGATCGCACTGATTATGTCATCGATGGTGATGGTAATGTTACCGAAAATGAAGGCCTGTCTGGATCGAACTCAGGAGGTACTCGATACGATCCCGGAAATTGAGGATAAAATCCAGTCACAGACCTTGCGAAACCCTGATAATCCGGCAAAAATTGTCTTTGATCAGGTTAGCTTCTCCTATCGGGGGGCTGAGGAGTCGGTTTTGGAGGGCATCAGCTTTTCTTGTGAGCAGGGTAAAACCACCGCCATTATCGGTGGAACCGGGTCGGGCAAGAGTACCATTGCCAGTCTGATGCTGCGTCTTTATGATGTGGCCAGCGGGGTGATTACCCTGGAGGGGGCGGATATCCGTCAGATGACCCAGCATGAGCTTAGGGAAAGCATCAGCTATGCACCCCAGAAGGCGATTCTCTTTAGTGGGACCATTGCCGATAATCTGCGGATGGGAAACAGTCAGGCAACTCCGGCGGAATTGGAACAGGCTGCCCAAATAGCCCAGGCCGATGACTTCGTCACCGAGCTGGCAGAAGGCTATCAAAGTTCGGTGGCTCAGGGTGGCACCAATTTTTCCGGCGGCCAGAAGCAACGGCTATGCATTGCCCGGGCGCTGGTAAAAAAAGCCCCGGTATATATTTTTGACGACAGCTTTTCGGCACTGGATTTTAAAACCGATGCGGCCCTTAGAAAAGCACTGAAAAAAGAGATGGCGGATGCAGCGATGGTGATTGTGGCTCAACGGGTCAGTACCATTATGGAAGCCGATCAGATTATCGTACTGGATGCCGGCCGGATGGCCGGCATCGGTAGCCATGGTGAACTGATGAAAAGCTGCCTCGTTTATCAGGAAATCGTCGCGTCTCAGCTTAGCGAAACGGAGGCTGACAGTTTATGAAGAAACAGCGAAAGAAACCACAGCAAGAGAATCAGCAAGCACTTAATAGCGAAGACCTGCCTAAAATGGAAGACTTGTCTGAAATGGAGGATATCCCCAAAAATTCAAAGGCGTCAGCCAAACGATTAATGGGGCTACTGCTAAAACAAAAGGGCGCCTTGCTGATCATTCTGCTGGCAGCAGTGGTCAGTAACGGGCTTTATGCCTTCACCCCCATCATCATGGGGAAAGCTCTCGATCAACTGATTCAGGCCATCAGCACCAACGGCATCGGCGGCGGCTTTGAACAGTTGGCCGAGATTGTGGGGTTGTCCCTGTTATTGTTGGCGATGGCCTATCTGATTGGGGCGGCATTCTCCTTTCTGCAGGAATATACCATGGCCAGTGTGGGTGAAAAGCTGGCCTTATCGCTGCGGGAGAAAATAAGCGAAAAGATTACCAGGCTACCGCTGCATTATTATGATGCCAATGAAACTGGCGAGGTTTTAAGCCGAACCACCAATGATCCGGATAAGATTGCCGAGATTTTAAAAACCGGGGCGTTGCAGTTTGCCAATGCCCTCTGTAACCTTGTCTTCAGTATTGTCATTATGTTTGTCCTGAGCCCCGTCATGGCGGTGATCATCATTGCCACGATGTCGCTGAGTGTTTTTGCGACCAAATGGATTTCCGGAAAAACACTGGCAATTTTCTATGAAAATCAGAAGGTGTTAGGGGAACTAAACGGAAAAATCGAAGAATATTATACCGGCAACCTGATTATTAAAAGCTTTAACCAACAGGAGCAGGTCATAAAAACCGAGCGGGAGTTGAGTGAGCGGCAGTATCAAGCCAACAAAAGATCACAATTTGTGATCTATGCCATCTATCCGGCGATCCGCTTTTTGACCCAGCTGAGTTTTGTAGTAACGGCCATTGTCGGGGGGATTTTTGCTATTAATGGCACGATGACGATTGGAACGGTGCAGGCTTTTTTGCAGTATGTCAATCAGATTGCCGATCCGATTACCCAGTCTTCCTACTTTATCAATTCGATGCAGGCCGCTCTGGCATCGGCGGAACGGGTGTTTGAATTTCTGGACGAACCCGAAGAGGTACCTGAAACCAGCATGCCAAAACAGATTACCCAACCGGAAGGCGCTGTGGCATTTGAACATGTCCGCTTTGGTTATCATCCTGAGGAACTGTTAATGGAGGATGTCAGCTTTACCGTCAAACCCAACGAGATGGTGGCCATTGTCGGGCCTACCGGTGCCGGTAAAACAACCCTGGTCAATCTATTGATGCGGTTCTACGAACTCGATGGCGGCACGATAAAAGTCGATGGGATTGATATTAAAGAGCTGTCTAAAAGCGGACTGCGGCGGATGGTCGGAATGGTACTTCAGGATACCTGGCTCTTTAAAGGCACGATTGCCGAGAACATTGCCTATGGCAAGATGGATGCCACCCGGGAAGAGATTATTCAGGTGGCTAAGGCGGCCCGCTGTGACCATTTTATCCGAACCTTGTCAGAAGGCTATGATACGGTGATCTCCAATGAAGCAGGAACGGTTTCCCAGGGGCAAATGCAGCTACTAACCATTGCCCGAGCGATGCTGGCCAATCCCGCCTTGATGATTCTGGATGAAGCGACCTCCAGTGTTGATACCAAAACTGAATTGCAGGTGCAGAAAGCGATGCTCTCGAGTATGAAGGGAAAAACCAGCTTTGTCATTGCTCATCGGCTTTCTACCATCAAGTCAGCGGATCTAATTCTGGTAATGAAAAATGGCACCATTGTTGAAAAGGGAACCCATCAGGAATTGCTGGCCGCTGATACATTTTATGCTGATTTGTATAACAGCCAATTTAATAATCTGGCGGGGTAGAATAATAACCAGAACAAGAAATAAGCGGTTGAATGTTGGGTTTGACAGAGGTTACATTTTAAAGGTCTAATAAAGATTGGCAAGTCTATTTTCGAAGTGAATAACATCATCGGGAATAATACAATCAGATTGTTGGGTTTACGTTGGCGGTAATTGTGAAAAATCATAAAAAGTCAGTGAAATGACAGACATTTCACTGACTTTTTTATAGGTGTCATTTAATTAAAGTTTCACCTTTTCATGACATCCAATAATTCTGGATTTTTAAAAATCAACAATTGTTTTAGCGACATCCGTTCCATCCGGACCGGAAAATTTAACGGTTATCATGGATATCCCATCTTTCATCCAGACTCTGTCAATTTCCGCTTTGCCTTCGAAGCCCTGAGCCGAGGACAGTTCATAACCATCGCCTCCGAGTTTCGCTTTGATTTCCTCATAGGTCATCCCTTCAGTAACGCTTTGTGCCTGTTCATTAGTGACGCGTTGGTCATCTGGCAGTGTGATGAGGTAAGCTTGCAGACCCTCGACGCTCTTGTTAAAAACAACTTTTGTGGTTCCATCTTGTGAAAAAACAGAGCTTAGACCAATCATGACACCATTTCCGTTTTTGTCGGTATACTGGAATACATCGGTCATGGGTTCCTTGGCCGTTACACCCAAGGCGGTATCCACCTCCGCTTTTGTCTGACCGAGTTGCACCTTGTCATAGAACGCATAAATTTTATCCAAGGCAGCAGTGCTATCGGTTGTTTCGTTACCACCACCCGCTTCGGAACTACCACCGGTGTCTTGAGAGCTTTGTTGACTACAGCCAGCCATAAAAACTGACGCAAAAACCAGTAAAACCAATAGTAAAATGAGTCGTTTGATTCTTGACTTTGTCATTAAAAAACACCTCCTTTTTCTTTCGATTTCTTTATACCCATTTAGGCTGTTAAATAACAGTTTTGTTTAAATTTTCGGATTGGCATTATAAACAGGCGATGCATCGGGACAGCAAGGGGAATTCTGAAATTGGCATTTGACTATTCAAACATTATATGTTAGAATGGGCACATGTATATACAACTTAATTGATTCTTGTTTGAAAACAAGGATTGTTTTTGAATAAACTAGCAGCGTTTTGGCATGTTTATTTTAAAACAGAATTAGCTCTGTGTCTGAAGACTCGTTTTTACGGGTCTTTTATTTTTTGAAATTTTTCTAAAGGATGAGGAGAAAAAGATGAATCAACAAACAAACGAACAATTATGGAAAAAATGTGTGGAATTTCACGGACATCACTGTCCTGGACTGGCAATTGGGGTGCGAGCTTCGCAGGAAGCCATTAAAGCGCTGGGTATCAATTTTGCCAAAGATGAAGAAGTTGTTGTGATCAGCGAAAATGATGCCTGCGGTGTTGATGGGGTTCAGGTTATACTGGGTTGCAGTGCTGGTAAAGGAAACCTGATTTTTAGAAATCGGGGCAAGCAGGCGTTTTCCTTTTTTAATCGAACAACCGGTGAAAATCTGCGGCTGGTGTTAAAATCACTGCCGGAAATGAGTCGGGATGAAATGGAAGCCTATATTCTTAATGAACCGGATGCCACCAAGATTTTTGATTTTAAAACCCCCAGTTACGAACTGCCCGAAAAGGCTCGCATCTTTGAAAGCTATATTTGTGAAGCTTGTGGGGAAAAAACCGCTGAGCATATGATTCGTCTGGAAAATGGAAAAAAGATCTGTCTTGATTGTCTCAACGATTATACCCGAGGGTTCTAAACTAATAGAATTATATAAGTTGAATTATATATTGTAGCGTAGACGATCTGTAATGATCAAGAGGTCAGACCCTCGCCCGCACACTGCACAATTGCTAGTTCAATTTGCAACAGTTTAATTCAACTTATTATAGAAAAGGAAAAGAAAATGAAGAAACGATGTTTAATACTCAGTCTTATTTTGGCAAGCTTTATTTTAGTTACCGGATGTAGTTCAGATAGCACGGACAACGCAACGACAGATAAGCATGTCGAGGTCATCCGCCTAGCTGGCGGTACCGACTGGGGTTCGCCAAATCCCTTTCTCAATGTCGGTCGTGGTCCGGGAATTGGTAAAACCAAACTGATCTTTGATTCACTGCTGGAAGCAGATGAAAGTGGGATCATTCCATGGCTGGCCACCGAGTGGAGCGTCGAAGGTAATGTTTTCACCTTTAAGCTCAAGGATGGTGCCGCTTTCCATGACGGAACCCCGCTTACTACTGCTGACGTGGCGTTTACGATTGACTATTACAAGGCTCATCCCCCGGTGAGCAACCCGATCAGTAATAATCTGATTCAAAGCTATGAAATTGTCGATCCGGGAACCATTAAAATAAGTGTTGAAAAACCGCTGGCAACGACTATTGCCAAACTGGGAAGCTTTCAGATCCTGCCTAAACACATCTGGGAAAAGGTAGCTGATCCGGCGACCTTTAATAGCCCGGAGGCATTTATTGGTTCAGGCCCCTATAAATTCAGCAGTTATGATGCGGCCGCTGGAAGTTATGAATTTATTGCCTATGAAGACTACAATATTGCCAAACCGGCCGCCGACAAAATCCAGTTTGTTCCGGTCAGTGATGCGCTGCTGGCTTTTGAAAATAATGAAATCGATATCTGCGACGTACCGGTGGATGTTCTGGAAAAATATGAACAAGACGATAGTGTTGGTATTATCACCAAAGACAATGACATGGGATACCGGATTTTGATTAACTTTGAGAAAATCCCGGCTTTCAATGATCTTAATCTGAGAGCGGCATTATACCAGGGGATTGATCGCCAGGGGATTGTTGATAAGGTGTTTCGTGGCAGCGGTGCGGTTGGTAGTGCCGGCTATGTCCCACCGACTAACATATTCTTTAGTGATAATGTAAAAACCTATGACTATAATAAAGAAGCGGCGCTGGCGGCTTTCAAAGATAAAAATATTCAAGTGAAGATTGCGGTTGGTAACTCCGGTGCGGATGTTAAAATTGCCGAACTGGTTAAACTCAACCTCGAAGAAATCGGAATTGGCGTTGACATGGCCGCCTATGATACTCAGGTTCGCGATGATAAGGTCTATAGCGGTGACTATGAGATGGCGATTGTCGGCAACGGTGGTTGGGGTCGCGAACCGGATTACCTGCGAACGATTTATTCGGCCAATTCCAAAAACAAAGCCAAAAGTCCGGCTTCAATGGGGCCAATTGGCTGGGATAATCCTGATATCACCCAGTTAGCCGAAGATCAGTTAAAAGAAATGGACCCGGAAAAACGCAAAGAAATGTTTAAGGCACTGCAGGACAAAATCAGTCAGGAGATTCCCATTATTGTGCTGGCGACGCAAACCACTAATGTGATATACCGACCAGACTATTATGATGGTTGGACCAAAACCTATGATTATCAGCAATTTGAACAAAATCGATTGTCCTACGTCGAACAGTAAGGAATAGCATGTTAAAAAAAATCATCCTTTTCATTTGCACCTTTATGGTCATTTATACCTTTAATTTTTTTATCCCCAGGCTTATGCCTGGGGACCCATTTAGTTACACATCCAGTGTAAGTGGGGAAGATATTGATGGAATTTCCGAGGCGGATCTGGAAACCATGAAGGCCTATTATGGATTGGATCGTCCCATTGGCGCGCAATTCATTAATACCATCAGCAGTAATTTAAACGGTGATTTTGGTCAGAGCATTCATTACAAGAAAAGTGTCATTGAAGTGATTGGTGAGCGTCTGCCTTGGACGCTGGTGATCATGATATCGACCTTAGTCAGCAGTCTTTTGTTAGGTGTATCGTTGGCGCTGGTGGGGTTAAGGCGAAAGAAAATGGATGGCCTGATTTACACAACGGCGACCCTTTTGTCAGAGATCCCGGCCTTTTTAATCGGTATTCTGCTATTGTTTTTAGTGGCGGCACAGGTTAAATTTATTCCCCTTTCGGGAAATGTGACCCCGTTTAAAAGCTTTGCTTCGTGGCCGGCTTATTGGTTTGATGTCTTCATTCATGCGCTGTTGCCGATTACGGCGATGGTAATTATTACAACGCCAATTTTTTATTTTACCGCCAGGGGCAGTTTCCTCAACGTACTCAAGAAGACCTATGTCCTCAATGCCAAAGGGAAGGGCCTTTCGGAAAAACAGATTCGCTACAAATATATCGTCCTGAATGGAATTTTTCCGGTCATTACACGATTTTTTCTCAGCGTCGGAGCCTGTCTCGGTGGAACGATCCTGATTGAAAATGTCTTTGCTTACCCTGGTTTGGGAAAGATTTTGCAAGAGGGCGTGATGTACCGGGATTATGTGCTGATTCAAGGGGTGTTTCTCATTTCCAGCTTGATGGTATTGACGGCTTCCTTTATTGCGGATCTGATCAATGAGGGATTAAAAAAGACCCGAGGAATAAACCAATGAAAAAACCAGCCTTTCTTTTCAATCAACGCATCACCGTGCTCGTTGCGGTACTGGTGATCCTTTTTATTATCTTTGCCTATGGCAGTCTTATTTATCCCCATAGTTGGTTTCAACCGAGCGGAGGCTCGCTGGAACCGCCATCCGTAACCCACGTTTTAGGAACCGACGATTTAGGGATTGATATTTTCGCCCAATTGTCACGGGGCTTTTTTACAAGTATTTTGATTGGCTTAATGGCTGCCGCGATTGCCTTTATGCTCGGTGGGGTACTGGGTGGCTTAGCGGGTTACTTTAAGGGTTGGGTTGATGAAAGCATCAGTTTTGTGATTAACCTCTTTCTGGCGATTCCGCAACTGCCGATTATGATTGTCATGGGTGCTTTCTTTGGTCCTAGTATTGTTAATGTTGTTTTAATTGTTGCCCTTTTTTCGTGGGCGCCGATTGCTAAAATTGTTCGCGCAAAAATGGTTGAACGGATCGATTCAAACTATATTCGCTTGGCCAAGAGCTATGGCGGTGGCTTCTTTTATATTGTCAAAACCCATCTGCTTCCCGATATTTTACCGGTTTTGTCGGTCAATGCGATAGCCGTCATCGGTAAGGCGATTGTCCAGGAAGCCTCACTGGCTTTTCTTGGTTTATCGGACCCGCTTTCTAAATCCTGGGGGCTGATGATGAATAAGGCGATCAATTTTAAGGGAATCTATTTTATGGATGCCTGGATCTGGTGGTTGCTGCCACCATTGTTTTGTTTAATGGGAACGATTTTGTGTATTCGCCTGATTTCAAGAGAGATTGAAAACCAGTTGATTAATGATTAAGGGAGAATAAAATGGAAACACTAATTAATGTTAATGCGTTATCAGTTCAATACAAAGAGGGCTTTACCCTTGGTCCGATCAGTTTTGCAATGCAGCCCGGTGAGTGTTTGTCGATTGTTGGGGAATCCGGTTGTGGCAAGTCGACCCTGGCCAAAGCGATGGTCAATCTGCTCGATCACAATGCCAGGGTATCCGGCGAGGTCAGCCTTCAGGGGCAATCACTTTTAAATTTGTCCCCGCAAAAATGGGAAGCGATTCGGATGAAAAGAATTGCTCTGGCGTTTCAAAACTCGTCTGAGGTATTAAATCCGCTTTTAAGCCTGGGTGAACAGATCAAAGAGATTCTTAAAAAAGTTTTTCCCAAAAACAGCGTTAAGAAACGGTCAGAGCAGCTGATGGAGATGGTCGGATTAAATCCCGAGGTGCTCACGCAATTTCCCGGCCAACTTTCCGGGGGGATGCTGCAGCGTTATCTGATTGCCTGCAGCATCGCTCTGACTCCGCAGCTGGTGATTCTCGATGAACCGACCAGCTCCTTGGATATGCATACTAAAAATGAAATCATTGCCTTAATCAAAGACATTAGTCGCAATTACGGGGTTTCCTTTATTACCATTACCCATGACCTTGGGCTTGCCAGGGATATCAGCGAAAAAGTCATGGTGCTGTATAAGGGCACGCTGCTTGAATCAGGAAACACCGATGAGGTGCTTGAATCGCCGCGACACCCTTATACCCGGGGACTTATTAATGCCAGTATGGACATTCAACCATACCGTGATATTTGGGGAATTCAGCACGTCTGTGAATGTGATCAACCGGAAATGGGCTGTCCATTTTTTCGTCGTTGCCATCAAAAACTGAATTCCTGCAGGGAACATAAACCGGCTCTGATGATCGAAAAAAATGATTCTTCTCGCCGGATTGCCTGTAACCGGGGCGGAATTGTCACTCTTTTAGAAGGCTATGATCTTTGCAAAAAATATGGCAGCAAAGCGGTTTTAGGTAATATCGATCTCCAGGTCAGTTCAGGTGAAATTGTCTCGCTTGTAGGACAATCCGGGATGGGTAAGACAACCCTCTCCCACATCCTCGGCGGTTTCCTGGCTTGTGATCAAGGAACCATCCTTTTTGAAAACGAAGTGGCGGACTTTAAAGCGCTGCATCAGCAAAAGAAGGGTTTGCAAATGGTCTTCCAGGATCCTGAAACGGCTTTAAATCAAAACATGTCGGTTTATAATTGTATCGCTGAACCATTGACACTGCAAAAATCCGAGACGCCTGAGACGCTCTGGCTCAAAGTTGAACAAATTTTAACCGATGTCGGATTGCCCTCGTCTTTGGGCTTTATGAACCAGAAGGTTAAAACCCTCTCCGGCGGTCAAAAGCAGCGGGTTTCGATTGCCCGAGCGTTAACGATGGAACCGAAGTTGCTGATTGCCGATGAGCCGACTTCGATGCTGGATGCTTCCAGTAAAGCAAACCTGATTCGGCTGCTCAAAGGCTTGCAGAACAAACACGGTTTTTCGATGCTCTTTGTCACCCACGATATTGCCTGTGCGATGAAAATTTCAGAACGGATTTACCTGATCAAAGGCGATGAAGGGATCCAGGAAGTTAAAGATCCAACTAAAATTTTGGATTATTTTAAAGGCGAAGCCAAGCCATCAAGCCACGCATCATATTTTCAGGATACTTATCACCAACCAGCGGTCTGAAGAATAACAGTCCTCCCATTGAAGCAATCAATGGGAGGGCTATTGTGATGGTAAGCGAAATGTTTTTATTTCTGATCGCAAAATGGCCAAAACTCAAAAAACTGGGGTGGTCTTGTTATGCTGTTGGCTTCCCTTTGGAAGTGATGCTGAGTTTTATGTTGTTTCATATGAAGGTCATAGTTTTCTCGACAACCCGTTTGAATAATTTCCGTCACCGACAAAAATTGGTGATGCACGGTTTCAGAAACCGTGTATAATAAAGATATTAAAGAAAATGGAGGTCATTATGGAATTTCAAAACGTGATTGAAGCAAGAAGAAGTATGCGGAAATACGACGCATCTAAAAAGGTGGATGAAGCGACTATTAAAACGATAATTGAGGCGGCAATCCTGGCGCCATCGTGGAAAAATTCGCAGACGGCACGGTATTATTGCATCACATCAGAGGCGCTGGTGAGTCAGTTCAAAGCGGAGTGTCTACCGTCTTTTAATGCCAACAATGCCGCCGATGCACCGGTGCTGATTATCACCACCTTCGTCAAAAACATCGCTGGATTCAGCCCCGACGGCGAACCAACCAATGAGCTGGGAAATGGCTGGGGATTTTATGATCTGGGTCTGCACAATCAAAATTTGATTTTAAAAGCCCAGGATCTGGGACTAGATACTCTGATCATGGGAATTCGGGATGCCAATAAAATCCGGGAGATGCTGTCGATCAGTGAAGATGAGATCATCGTAGCGGTGATTGCGGTGGGTTATGCAGATCAGGAAGCCAGGAAGCCCCCTCGTAAAGCAGCGGATGAGATCCTGAAGTTTTTCTCTTAGATGAAAATGTCAGATTCTGTTTGAAATGTGGCAGAAAAGTATCCTGAACTTTCTAATTTAACGAAGTATTGCAAATAAAAAGACTTAATGATGATCGATAATGAACAATAAAGTAACCAGCAAATATTAGGGGCGGCGCTTCAAGTTTATGGTTGTTGTTTGTCATGTCTGCAACAACATGATACAATAAAAAGATCTAAACAGCTTGGTTTGGTTAAGGCGGAATAATTCCAAACAGCAGGGATTAGAAAAGAAGAAAGATCCAATTGGAGGTTTGAAGATGAACGATCTATTGCTGTTAAGCGGATCTATCATTATTGTATGTTACTTGATCATCTCATCAAGAACGACAAAAAATATCGAACGATCAATTAGATTGTCAAATACTTTAGTGGCTTTGGCAAGCTTTTTAATCTGTTTTTCACATTCGAGTTATATAAATCTTATCACATTGCCCTGGGAAAGAATTAATTTAAGTGCAGTGTTTTTCAATTTTGGATGGGTTGCTTTCCTGGCTGGCCTTTTCATTATGTTCATTGAGCTGCTCAAAGATCCGATTTACAAGTATTCGCCATATGTTGCGATAATTGGGATGAGCTTATTATCAATGTATGCTAATATTGCCATGCCGATAGGGTAGCGACCGCTGCTGAGAAGACCAACAAATTAGGAATCTCGATCAGATAGATAATCGAATACTTTGAAAGTTAAAGGAGAAAGAATGAAAAGAGAACGAATGAAAACAAAGGTTATACTGGTATGCCTGGTGTTAAGCGTGCTGATGTTATTGACGGCCTGCTCGGCGGGTGAAAAAACAGCCCTGGATCCCAAGAGTCCCGTTTCCATTACCTTGTGGCATTATTATGTCGGGGATAATAAGATTGCTCTGGAAACTGCGGTGGATGCTTTCAACAAAAGTGCGGGTTCTGAAAAGGGGGTTGTGGTCAATGTTGTAGCTAAGGGCAGTGTTACTGAATTAGAAAAGGCTGTCACTGATGCCGCTAAAGGTGTCATCAATGCCGAAGCCATGCCAGATCTGTTTTCCTGCTATCCCGATAAGGCACTGGAAATTGATGAACTCGGCAAGCTATGTGATTTAAACGATTACTTCAGCGAGACAGAAAAGGCTCTATATGTGGAAGAATTTCTAAATGACGGCCAGTTTGATGGTCAGCGTCTGCTGATTCTGCCAATTGTAAAAAGTACCGAACTGCTTTATGTTAATGAAACTGCCTGGAATGAATTTGCGGTAGCCAATGGTCAGGACGCCAATAAGCTCAGCACCTGGGAGGGTGTTTATACGGCAGCGCAGGCCTATTATCAATGGACTGATGCTCAGACCCCGGAAACTGCCGGGGATGGGAAAAGCCTGATGGGCGTTGATTCAGTTGCCAATTATGTCATTATCGGCAATAAGCAACTGGGGGTTGAAGTCATTGATGGCCAAAACCAACAGGTGATGTTAAATCGGGAGGTGTTGAAAAAGATCTTTGATACTTATTATGGTGGCATGAGTCTGGGCTATTTTAATGCTGTGGGTAAATTTCGGTCAGATGATATTAAAGCTGGTGATTTGGCGGCTTACGTGGGTTCATCATCAGGAGCCGCCTATTTTCCAACCTGGATCGAAAAGGACAACACCCAGCTACCGATTGAATTTATGGCCCGATCCTATCCAGTCTTTGAAGGAGGCAGCCCCTACGCAATCCAGCAGGGTGCTGGTATGAGTGTTGCGAACTCTACCCCAGAAAAGCAGGAAGGGGCCGCTGTTTTTCTAAAATGGTTTACGGCAGAAGCTCAGAATATTGATTTTGCGATGACCACCGGATATCTGCCGGTGCAGTCTGGAGCTTATGAGAATGCTGAATTTAAAGCATCCTTGGAAAATCTGCGGACTGGCGATGCCGCCGAAAAAAATATCGCAGCCGTTTATGATATTGCCTTGAATCAGATTATGGAACGGGATACCTATGCCTCTTTGCCTTTTAAGGGGAGCTATGAGGTGCGGTTCACTCTGGAAAAATCGCTCACGGCTATGGGCGAGTCAGGACGTCAAAATGCGGTATCGTTAAAGGAACAGGGCTTGTCAGAAACGGAAATATTAGCAACGCTGGATTTGAATGCCCGGTTTGAAGAGTGGCTGACGGTTATTCGTAGTCGGCTTGATGAGTCCGGCATAGCCTATGTTGAAAAATAAAGAATAGAAGAAATCCTTATTCGCTATCGTTGCGGATAAGGATTTCTTAATGTGATAAAAAGCGATAAAAGTAGCTGGATCTAACCTCTGATTTTGCTAAGTAGCGGCATTTTTGTAACCGCCAGCCATAGTCCACCCGAAAGCAGCCCTAGAATGAGGTTAAGTGATCCAATGATGGGGATCAGGTTGTCCATATTAAATGAAATAATAATCATCCCTAGGCTTCCCATGATAGTGGCAAAAGAACCCATCAATGAAGAGGCTGAACCGGCATCTTCGGTCTGCTGATCGAGCATCAGGTAGGCGCTGGGCGGTCGGGCGCAGCTGCCGGCCAGGGTAGCCGGAAATAATGCCAAGGCAAAGATAAAGGGGTTGCTTTGCCCAAACAGAAGAATGGCCAGACCGCTTAAAATGGTGATGCCAAAACAGAGATTAATAATAGAAAAACGTTTAAAATGATTGGACAACTTGATATAAATCAGTGGACCAATCATCATGGCCAGGGCATTAAAGGCAAAAAAGTAACTGTATATCTGGCTGCTAACCCCAAAGTCATTTTGATAAATATAAGAGGACGATGAGATAAATGCCAATCCTGAGAGGCTAGACAGGGAAAAAATAAAAAGCAGTGATGTAAAGGCCGGATTTTTAAGCACAACCCCCAGTCGGCCCAGGGTGTGTAAGATATTCCCGGCCCCTCGTATTTCAATGGTTTCCTGAAAGGCGATTGAGCCCAGAAGGATGATGATGCCGAGTAGGCCCTGAATGATAAAGATTCCCCGCCAGGAGGTAAAGGTCAGCAGCAGCGCCCCGATCACGGGAGCAACAGCCGGGACAATGATAACCATCGACTGAACGATGGCCAGGGTTTTTTCCTGCTTTCTTTCCAGATAGACATCTTTAACAATGGCCGTGGCCACCGCACTGGCAGAACTGCCACCAATGGCTTGTAAGACCCGGAAAAAGATAAGTTGATAAATATTGCCTGAAACGGCACAGAGTAGGCCAGCGATGGCATATCCGGTAACGCCCACCAGTAAAATTGGTCGGCGGCCGAACTTATCACTGAGCGGTCCCCAAATTAACATTCCCGCACTAAAGAAAATAAAAAACAGGATCAGGGTCAGATTGGTCAGGTATTCAGGTACATTAAAATAGGTGGTCATGGTGGGTAAGGCGGGCAAATAAAGGTCAGTTGAGAGCGGCGCAAAAGCACTTAAAAAAACCAGGAAGATCAGCAGGCCTCGATCACCCAGATATTTTTGCCGTTTGGTAGATTCGTTTGAAGCATTTTTCTTATTCATTTTTTCTCGCATTCTGTAAAATTAAGGGTTGATACCAAATATTGACTCTATATAATATTATAGATTATAAATATTATTTTACAAGGTTATATTCCGATTAATTTCACGAAACGCTTAAGAAAAACTTTCGGCGCTAATTATTCTTACAATAGAAAGACCAGTCAGGATTGACATGGGTATTTAATTAATCTATAGTATTTAGGGACAGGTTTTGTAGTTTATTGCATTAATAAGGAGAAGAGAATGGAAGATCCCTTACGATGAAAACTGAAAAAAGAAGCAAGTGCGTTGTGATATCCTTAGTGGTGCTTTTTATCCTGACCGTTCTCTTTTTAGCCAGTGTAAACAGCGAAGAGGATCTTAGAATTGTTGGTGAAAATTTATTAACCCTCTCGGAAAATTGGACAATCCGCTATGGCGATTATCAGGAGCAAGCGGTCAGTCTGCCGGTCAGTCTTGATGTTACACCGGGAACGGCTTATGAAGCTTCGCTTGTCCTTCCTAGCGTCGCAAATCAGATGAATTATATATTGCTACGTTCATCGATGCAGGATATTGTCGTCTATTTAGCTGGTCAGGAAATCTATCGGGCCGAAAAACTGGAAACTCAGGGAATTACCAGTCCAATAGCCAGTACCTGGGTAATGTTTAAGCTCCCGCAGGATTTTCAGGGGGAAACCTTAACGCTTGTGTTAAAAAGTGAGGTAGCGGCCTTTTCGGGCCACATTAATACGGTGATGCTGGGAGAAGATTCGAGCCTTGTCTATTATGTTTTCAAACAGGGGTTCAGTGGTTTTATTGTCTTTCTGGTGTTATTCGCAATGGGTTTGCTGGCGATCGTTTTTTCAATTTTCACAAAAAGCGTCGCTGATAATCGTTTTTTATATCTGGGATTACTAGTCATCGCGACCAGTATCTGGATTTTATCTGAAGCCAAACTGCTACAGTTTTTTTTGGGCAATCGATATATTATCGGGGGAATCAGCTATCTGATGGTACCGCTGATGGGAGCCTTTTTTTCTTTGTATGTAAAAGAAACAATTTTTGTTGAACCGCAAAATAAACGGTTGATGCAGATGATGGCGGGACTGTACCTGTTCCTATTAATTGCTTCAATGTTCCTGCAGGGATGGGGGATCAGTGCCTTTATTGAGACCATGAACATCATGTTTATCGTCATTTTTCTAAATATCATGGTGTTCGCCTTTTTGGTGGTGTCTGAGCTGGTTAAACAAAAAAACCAGAATGCCACGCAGTTTTTCAAATACATGAGTGTGCTGTCCATCAGTGTTATTCTTGAAGGGATCGCTTTTTTTACCAATCATTTTGACTATACGTCGGCTTTTTTAAGAATCGGCAGCCTCGTCTTTTTTGGTTTGCTGCTGATGGATTCCTATCTCTATTTTAAACGGAGTCTTCAAAGCCAGAAGGAGCGGGACCTTTATGAAACCCTGGCCTACAAAGATGTTTTAACCGGGGGGAACAACCGGGCCGCATTTGAACGCGATTTTGAGAAGCTAAGAAACAAAGAAGAATCATTCAGACTGGTGTTGCTTGATTTAAATGAACTGAAATACATCAACGACCATTTCGGACATGGATCTGGGGATGAGGCCATTAAAACACTTTATAGAATGATGCATAATGCGTTTATGCCGGAGGGGGTGTGTTACCGGATTGGTGGTGATGAATTTGCTATCCTGATGGAGAATACCGCGGAAACCGTCGTTAAACGTAGTATTATCCAGATGAGAAAACCGCTTAAACGAGCCGAGAGTCATGTGGAGTATCCCCTTGAGGTGGCCATCGGTACCGATGTTTACGATGCCTGGATTTGGGAAAATCTAACCCGATTCTATCATCATGTGGATCAGAAAATGTATGCGGACAAGCTCGAAATAAAAAAGATGCGTCAGGCAAGGCTTGCCTTGGGGCCAAATAAAAAGGCAATAGGGTCGGTTGATGCGCCGCTTTAAGTTGAGGCGATCCGTGATGACCAAGGGGGTCAGACCTTCGCCCGCACACTGCTCAATGGCCAGTTCAATTTGTCACATACTTTAGTTTAACTTATATAGCAACATATTTTATTCAGATATTAAGCCTGATTGGTCAAGATTAAAAAAATCTGGCCAATCAGGCTTGTTTTCTATTAAGACGGCTGTGTTAATATCATGGGGTATGATAGACATTGATAATTAATTATAGTGCCGAAAGAAATACAAGGAAGGTGATCAAATGGATTCAATTAAAAAAGCAGTAGATGAACAAAGAGCATATTTTTCCAGTGGTATGGGCAGCTATCATGGTGAAGCAAGCTTTAAGAGCCTTTCCCATCATAAAAGTGTGTTAAATAAAAGTAACAAGCTGGACATCCCCTTAAGGTATCCGCCATTTGGAGCGGGTCATCTCAAATTACTAAAAAAATAATGAGATAACGGATAAAAGATGAAGATGAAAAGGAACTAAAAAAGATGGATCCCAATTTAATTAAATTTATGGAGAAATATACTGATTTTAGTAAAGAAGAATTACCGGAAGTCTTGGGGAAGATGGTAGTTGAAAGCTATCAAAAAGGAACAATCCTGCTGCAGCAGGGAGATATTTCGCGTAAGTGTTATCTGGTCTTGAATGGCTGTATCAGACAATACAGTTGTGGGGAAGACGGTAAAGAAACTACCAATAATTTCTTTACCGAGGAACAATCTGTGACAATGTTTATAAGCTATAAACTAAGACAACCTTCGGATTATTCGCTGTCCTGTGTAGAAGATACCACCGTGCTGATTGGTGATATGGCTTCGGAAGAAGAAATGTATAACAAATTTCCGGCGCTCCAAAATATTACCAGATCCATGTTGGAACTGAATTTTGGCGAAACCCAGGATGCCAGCGCCAGATTCATAGCGGAAACCCCGGAAGAGCGGTATCGCAGTTTGGCAGAGCAAAGACCGGGATTGGTTAATCGGGTGCCGCAATATCAACTGGCAAGCTATCTTGGAATAACGCCTGAATCGCTAAGTAGAATTAAGAAGCGGTTATCCCAGGACCGCAATTGCTAGAATTTAATTGCTTTTAGCGGCTGTCTTGCCGCCTTTTATCAACAGCCAGAGTCCAAAACCCAATTCACCGACGGTCATCGGCAGGCTTAAAATCTTTTCGATCAACAGTGTTGCGGTTTCATATTGGGGCAGAAATAAATACATCGAATGAATCAGAATATAACTTAAAGCAGCAATGAACAAAAGGAACCCCAGGAATTTGGGGATAAAGTCTGATTTTAAAATCAGATAAGCAATGACCAATAAATGGAGACCAAAAACAATTAATCCCAGCGACCAGACACGATCAAAGGCATTGAGATACAACGTGACTTGAGCAGTCAATTGATTGGTTTGCGCAAATGCCAAATAAAGAGGGTCACTTAATAAAAGTGAAACTAGAATTAAATTTGAAATAGCGATGCCTAAAATCACGGCATAACTTAACCGAAACCAGCCGCCCAATAAAGCCAGATGCTTATCAACTTGGTTCATAAAAATGGATAACGCCCAGGCAATAATAATATCAAAAACAAGAATCAGGAACCAACTGAAAATCTCAGCCCGAAAAAGGGATGGATTTTCCAGGAGTTGAAGCAGAGTTGTTTCAGCATCCCCTGTTATAACCAGACTGGAGTGAGCAAATCCAAAGGCAAATCCAGCACATATTACAATCATTAGCATTGCCACCCCAACGATGACAGCGGCTTTTCTTGGCAATATTTTTTCTGTTTCAAACACTTAACTCATTACCTCCTTGTTTGTATGGAAGCATCTTAGCATAGCGGATATCGTATTTCATTGACTTAAGTTAAGAATGGATAATATTTTTAAGCTAACTTTTTAATTGCGGTATTACTAAGTGGCGAGTGCTGTAATCAATACTTATGTGTAGCCGTCCCGAAAAAAAACAGCTGGCTAACGTTTTTTTAAGTAAGTTAACAAATTTAATATTTCTGTACTCACAATTTTTAACGATTGAAAAATTCTTCTGCTCGTTTCACCCATTCTTCGGGATGATAAGCACTGATTTCGGAATGACGATAACCTGATAATTCAATTAATTGACAACTCTTAACAGTGCTTTGGAATAGCGCTCCGGACGCTTTAATACACTTCATTTCTTTACTGCCATACCAGTAAATGATAGCGCTCTGGCTATTTTTTAAACTGTCTTTGAGTTCATAGTTATAATAGGTTTCAAAAACCCGATTCATTGTTTCTACTTTAACAGCGGGGATATCTCGCAAATATAACTTGGCAATGTCATCAGGTAAATGCATTTGTTTGGGAAGCATCGTCAGGGCCCACTGATTAAATTTTTTTGAAAACAGCCATTTGCCAAAATGCTTATAGACAAAGCGACTGTATTTCAAAAGAGCTGGCTGGGGAATGCACAGGCCACTTTCGATAATTGCTTTTTCGGCAAGGTTTGCTCTTCTTGATAAGAGTTCAATGGCGATCTGTCCGCCCAGTGAAACCCCGCTGAGGGCGAAAAGTTGGCCATCATTGTTATGGTCAATATAATCAAGTAATAAATCAGCAATCTTTTCGGTAGAGCAATAAGGAACATCAGCTTCTTCGCCGTGTCCATCGATTACCGGTAAGATCACATGATATTTATGCTGCAATAATCTGGCTTCTTGTAAATAAAGCCAATAGGACCAACCGGCACCGTGAATGAGCATGATCGATGGTGACTTTTTATCCCCGTATTCATAGAACTTCATCATTGTTTTCCTTTCGTTGTCTGCTAAAATAATTCATCTAACATATTTTCGATCAGCTGAAGGATGATTTTCTCAATCCCGGCTTCTACCAGTATATCCTTAATTATTTCTTTGTCAACGTAGTGATTATTATGTTAAAATTATAAATATCGACAGCTAGCCCATTAAATGATCGTATTTGATAGAGGATGGTATTGTTAGCCATTTGAAAGAAAGCGACAGACTGCCATAGGCAATTAAATCAGTAGATTCTAAATAATGAGAGGTCATTTGTATGGAAGAAAATTTAATTGCCCCCTGTGGCATGAATTGCAGCCTATGTGTCGCCTATCAAATGAAAAAAGGTGATTTAAAAAAGCAGGGATTTAACCGGAAATACTGTCCCGGCTGTATTCCCAGAGGCGAAAACTGCACCCATATGGGCGATCAGTGTGAGTTGCTCAAAAACGGCCGGGTCCGTTTTTGTTATGAATGCAGTGATTTTCCCTGCAAGCGCTTAAAGGGACTGGATAAGCGTTATCGGACCAAATATCATATGAGCATGATTGAAAATCTGAAGGCGCTGCAGAAAAATGGGATGGCGGCGTTTCTAGAAAGCGAAAAAAAACGGTGGGCATGTCCCAAGTGTGGTGAACCAATTTGCTGTCATAACGGGCTCTGTCTGCATTGTGATCTTGAGATTTTGCGAAAGAATAAGCGCTACCGCTGGAATGAGGAGGATGTCTAATTGAAAACAACACTACGTAAATGGAAAATAGAAGATGCGCAGCAGCTTTCAGAGATGCTGAACAACCAGAAAATTCTGGCTAACCTGAGGGACGGCCTGCCCTTTCCCTATACCATCGATGATGCAAAAGAATATATTCAGGCCATGCTGGATGCGGATCAAGATCAAACCTTTGCTTATGCCATCACCGATGAGGATCGGGTCCTTGGGAGCATTGGTGTGTTTCGCAAAGATAATATCCATTTTCAAACCGCTGAACTGGGTTATTATATTGCCGAACCCGATTGGGGCCAGGGACATGGGACCCGGGCGGTAAAACAGATCTGTGAACTGATTTTTGAAACAACCGATATCATCCGTGTTTTTGCCGAACCTTTTGCTCGGAACCTGGGGTCATGCCGGATTCTTGAAAAAGCGGGCTTCCAACTGGAAGGACTACTCAGAAAAAATGCCCTCAAAAATGGCCAAACAGAAGATATGAAACTATACGCGTTGGTTAGAGAATAAGGACAGGGAGCTGGATCTTGAAGAACGAATTGGTCACCAAAGCCATCGAATCGCGTTGAAAACCTGAATGAGGAAATCGCTATCGAAGCTGTGGCGGATCATTGTCATCTTTCCAAGTATTATCTTTGCAGAGTTTTTAAAGCCGAAACAGGTGAAGGTGTTTACGCCTTTATCAAGCGTCTGAAAATGGAACAAAGCGCCATTGAAATGAAGCTTGGCAAGGATAAATCGATTACCGATATTGGGATGACCTATGGCTACAGTTCGTCAAATTACAGCACCGCCTTTAAGAAACACCATCACCTTTCCCCCGGCGGAATTTCGCAAAACCGTGAACACCAGCTGTGCTCCACACCCGTTTATTCCGGATCAACTGGCACGATTTCAATCCTTTGAGGTATACGACCAGAAGATAGAGATCAGGCGCTGGCGGATTTTCGGGTGATCTATGAGCGGTATTTGGGTAATTATCGGGATCTGGGAGAGCAGTGGTTGACCTTTACGGCGAAGTATCAAACCTATCTCAAAACCGACACTCTTCTGATTGAACGTTTTTATGATGATCCTGCCATTACCAAGGTTGGGCAATGTTTGTATGACCGTTGAGGCGAATTGCCCGCTCGCGAATATCACCACTATTGAGGGTGGAAAATTTGCGGTTTACCGCTTTTATGGATTGATCAAAGATGAGAGTAACGACAGCATTGCTAAAAAAATCGTGTATTGCCCGGATGAACCCGCAAAAAGCGAGGATAACCCAACGTGGGTCAAAGCGACGATGGAGCGGCTGGAAAATCAGTTTGATCAGGATACCGTTGTGCAGATCCGGAGAAACTGTCAGTGTGGCTACGGCATGGATGAAAAATTGGCGCTGGTAAAAGAGCTGGTTGCAGCATCCGCGAGTCTGGAAGAATTCGGAAATCTGGATAAGGCCAATGCGGTGGGGATTTTTAGTGATAATGGCGAACTCTATCTCCAGTTTCCTTTTTGTCCCTGTCCAATGCTGGAAGGGGTTGACCGCTTGGAGAATGATACCTGGTGTCAATGCACCACCGGTTACAGCCAGGTGCTTTTTGAAAAAGCGTTCCAGTGTCAAGTTAAGGTGGAGCTCCTGAAAAGCATCAAAATGGGTGATGATAAATGTCTGATGAAGATTATTCCCGAAAAAAATATCTGGAAATAAAGATTAAGACATCATCGGAAGAAATACAGAAGATCATAACCGAAATTTTGGCTTGCAAAAATGATTTGGCTTCGCGGTTCATGGGTATAAGCTAGTTTGTAAAACAATTAAAGGATGAATCGGAAAGGGGTCAATAGAAAAATGAACACTGCGGTTATTTATTATTCACTGGAAGGAAATATGGATTTAGTTGCCCGAAAAATTGGCGAAAATGAGGCCGTTGATCTATTCAGGCTGATTCCCCAAAAGGAATACCCGACGGGAAAAATCAGCAAATATTTCTGGGGCGGGAAAAGCGTGACCTTCGGAGAACGGCCTAAACTAACAAATCCGAGCATCGATCTGGATCGCTATGAGATTCTGGTCATTGGCACACCGATTTGGGCCGGAACCTGGACACCCCCACTTAATACCTTTCTTCACGATTACAGCATTATCGGGAAAAAGATTATTCTGACCGCAACCCACCTGGGTGGCGGAGCTGACAAATGCTTTGAAAAAATGAAGGCATGTCTCAATGGGAATACGATTATCGGCACGTTTCAATTTAAGGAACCGCTCCAGCAGATGGATACAAATATCGATGAAAAAATAGAAAAAATTAGAACCCTGATTGAAAATTAAGAAAAACATCCTTATCCCCAATATTACGGATAAGGATGTTTTCTTTGTGAGAAAAAAAGTCAGAGATGAAAATCCGCTTGCTAGGATTAGTAAATTAACCCAATAGCTTGCTAAAAATAAATTTTGACAGATAGCAAGATTTATTTTATTATTAAACTATCGACCGATGGTCGGTAGAATGAGAGGTGCTTAATGAAGACAGTCAAAGAAGGCGAAGTCCGCAAACAGGAAATCCTTTTGGTGGCTCGGGAGCTTTTTGTCACAAAGGGCTATGAACAGACCTCAGTGAATGATATTTTAAAAATTGTAGACATTGCCAAAGGTACCTTTTATTATTATTTTGCGTCCAAAGAAGAGGTGCTGGCCGCCATCATTTTAGATATTGTCGAAGAAGGCACCAAACGGGCAGAGCGGATACTTAAAGATAAATCCGTGCCACTGGTCAATCGGATCATGATGGCGATTATGGCCCAGTCCCCGGAGTTTGAAGGATCAGAGGAGATCAGGGACGAAATGCACAAGGTCGAAAATGCCAAGCTGGAACAGTTATACACCAAAGCCATGCTCAAGCGAATGACCCCGCTGTTGGAAGTTGCGGTGGCCGAAGGGGTAGCTGCCGATGTTTTTCATCTGGATTATCCCCGGGAAACGATTGAGTCGATTTTGCTGCTGGGCCATATGTTGTTTGACTGCAATATTATGGACTGGGAAATGGCCGATTATCCAGCAAAGATCCAGGGATTTCTGGCCAATATGGAAAGAATGCTGGGTACCAAAGCAGGGGCACTGGAGGACTTTTTACAAATGTTTGCCTAACTAAAACGGGGCGACATTTGTAAAAATTTTTTTACCCACCTATCGACCGATGGTCGATAGGTGGGGTTGAGGAGTAACGCAGGAATGAAAGAAAAGATAAAGAAAATAGGAGGAACCGCAATGAAACAACAACAGACAATTAAAGGCACAACAAAGCAGAACACTGCCATGAAAAAATTTATGATCCTGGTGGCCGGATCATTCATCTCCAGCATCGGTAGTGGCTTGACTGATTTTGGGTTGGCGATCTATATTTTAAAGCTAACCGGGTCAGTCGGAGCTACCGGGGTCTTTGCCATTTGCGCCTTTCTGCCAGCGATACTGCTGGCGCCCGTGGGTGGAGTGTTGGCTGACCGCTATGACAGACGGTTGATGATGATTCTGGGTGAGCTGTTTTCCGGATTGGCGCTGCTGATCTGCCTGATAGCGGTGACGAGTCCCCAACCGTCGCTAGTAGTGATCTGCATTGGTGTCGGAATCAGCTCAGTTTTTTCGGCTCTGACAGAACCGGCTTTCAAGGCCACCATCACCGACCTCTTGTCAGTAGAAGACTTTTCCCGGGCTGGCGGCATGGTTCAGCTGGCGACCAGTGCTAAGCTGCTGATCTCCCCGGCGATTGCTGGTCTGATGCTGCAAGTGACAACGGTCGGCACCCTGATCATGCTGGATATGCTGACTTTTTTTACTACGGTACTGATTATCGCATTTGTCAGAAAAGGGTTGGTCAGCAAAAAAAGAGCAGTGACCGGTTCGGGGTTTCTCAGTGAAATCAGCGATGGCATCATCGCCATCCGTGGTAAAAAGGGCATCATGACGATGATTATCATGATGACAATTGCCACCTTCTGTCTGGGGTTTGTACAGATGTTAAGCAAGCCGCTGGTTCTGGCCATTGCTGGGGAAAGGGAACTGGGAATTCTGACCACGGTTATTGCCATGGGGATGATGGCCGGAAGCATCGGCATCAGCATGGTCAAGCATCCAAAATCCTATGTTGGGATGTTGTCGATCGGGTTGTTTGGCTGTGGGGTTTTCATGGCTCTGATTGGGGTCAGTGAAAATCTGGTTCTGATCGCCGGGTTTGGATTTATGATGTTTGTCTTTATGCCGGCCATCCAGATTGGGGCCGAGGTGCTGATCCGCACCAATCTGGACAATCGTGTTCAGGGCCGGGCCTTTGGTCTGATCAGTCTGATTACCCAGATTGGTTATATTCTGGCCTTTATCGCCGCCGGCTTTTTAGCGGATCGGATCTTTGAACCCTTGATGCAGGGAAATACTGAGCTGGCTATTAGCATCGGTGCAATGATCGGTTCTGGCGTTGGCCGAGGCAATGCTCTGTTGATTATCATTGCCGGAATTGGATTGGTCGTGGCCGGGTTGCTGGCCGCTCGCTTAAAAAGTGTCAAAACCCTGGAAGGGAAGGAGGCTGCAGATGAAACTTTTACTGAATCTTGTCCGAAAGGACTTTAACCGAAATCCGGCCAAGGCCGCCATTGACTTTAACAATGATGATGTGGAGGTTTATATCCTGTATCTGAGTCTGGCCGAAGGTGTCGATTTGGATCTCAAAACCAATGAATTGCGCGGGGTCCTGCCAGATATCAAGGTCACCCCGGTGCCCAGCTTTATTGCCCAGACCCTGGGGGGGATTGTCGATAACCTGACCCGGGTGGAAGCAGCGGCGATGGCGATTGCGTTGCTGTTAAGCGCACTGGTCACGGTGATGTTTTTAAAACTGGTAATGGCCCGGGAGCACCGCGATATTGCCATGAAAAAAGCGATCGGCTTTACCAACCGCGATATCCGGATCCAGTTGGGGATTCGGCTGCTGGTGATTCAGGGTCTCGGGATTCTGATCGGCACGGTGCTGGCCAATACCCTGGGTGAAGGGATCTTCAGCCTGATGCTGTCATCGATGGGGGCAACGCGAATGACCTTATTGATCCAGCCGCTGAAAGCCTACCTGATTTGTCCGGCCATTCAGTTGCTGGTGGTCACCATCACTGTGATTGGTGGAGCCCGAGTAGTCAAGCATTATCATATTAAAGAACAAATAGTGGAGTAGGGAGACAGTTATGATAAAAGTAGAACAGATTAGTAAATCCGTTAAGGGGAATTCCCCGGTCGCAAATGTGGCGATCGAAACAAGCATTTTAAAAGAGATCTCTTTTGAGATTGACAGAGGCGATTTTGTCGCCGTGATGGGGCCTTCCGGTTCGGGTAAATCCACCCTGCTTTATAGTGTTAGCGGCATGGATCAGATAACCGCGGGGCGGATCGTCTTTGATGGGGTTAACCTGACCGAAATGAATGAGGAAAGCCTGGCCGAGTTGCGGCTGAATAAAATGGGCTTTGTGTTTCAGAATGCTCAGATGTTAAAAAATCTGTCGCTTTTCGATAATCTGATTCTCCCGGGGCTGGTGGCTAAAAAAGAAAAACCGCAAGTAATTAGAAACCGGGCACAAGACTTGATGAAGCGGATGGACATTGATGGGCTTGGCGGCCGGGATATCCGAGAAGTTTCAGGGGGACAGCTGCAGCGGGCATCCATCTGCCGGGCGATGATCAATAACCCGGAGGTGCTGTTTCTGGACGAACCCACCGGCGCCCTGAACTCCGCAGCCACCGACCAGGTCCTAAATATCCTGGCAGCGTTGAATGACGAAGGGATGACGATTATGACGGTTACTCATGATCCCCGGGTGGCGGTCCGCGCAAAAAAAGTCATTTATCTCCGTGACGGCGAGATCGCCGGCGAGAAAGAACTTTCGACCGGACCAAATCGGGAGCAGGAGCTGGACGACTGGCTAAAGTGTGTTTGAATCCCCTGATGGGGATCAGAAACGTTTAGCGGTAAATATGATGTTGAACATCTTTCGAGCGGAGCATGATTGATTTTACAGTTGATTTCATGAATAAAATCGATTATTCTTGAGAAATGGAGGTGATACGCTGTGACGGAAAAAATCAGACTCAGACGATTTCAAACAGAAGACGTACCGATGTTCAAAGAGTGGCTTAAAAAAGACCATGTCAAAAAATGGTACACTGAACCAGAAGACTGGATCGCGGAGGTGACGTTGAAAGACAGTACCTTTTCATGGATCACTCACTTCATTGTCGAGTGGGAAGAAAAGCCAATCGGGTTTGGCCAATTTTATAAATGTCTCGATGCCAATGAGGCATGCTATGCCAATATCCCTCAGACCGGCACCTACAGCATTGACTATCTCATTGGCGAAACGGACTTTTTAGGCAAAGGGTATGGCAAAAAGACCGTTCAATTGCTGACGGAAATAATTTTCAGGCTTTCCGACTCAAAACGGATTGTTGTTCAGCCGGAACCCGAGAACCGGGGATCCTGCAAAGCCTTGTTAGCCAATGGCTATCTTTTTGATGAAGCCAATGGGGTATATCAAAAGGAAAAATAAGCAGAAATAAAAGAGTGGCTTGATTTGATGTTAAATGGGGTTGCCAAGGAAGGCGATACAGATATCCCGATCAAAATAAATTTTCGAAACATAACTTGACAGGCTAGCGTTCATTAGCTACAATAAGGCTAACGAACGCTAGCTTTTAGTTTTTTGCAGAAATTTAAGGAGAAATGATGACAAAACGCAATACCAGGGAAATAATATTAGAGGAAGCACTGAATCTGTTTTCGGTCAAAGGTTATCAGAGTGTGACCGTTAAAGAAATTGCCCAGGCGGTGGGTATCAAGGACAGCTCA
>JAQUWM010000094.1 GCA_028692885.1 Acetobacterium sp.
CACAAGGGGACGGTTCGGGATCTGTGAAAAAGGCTTGTTTTTTGCCTGGTTCATAAAATTCGGGAGAATTATTGTCAGAATATGAAATGAATTCTAAATCTGACGAACATCTCAAAAAAACAGGAAGATTTAGCGGTCATGATGGCCGCTATTCTTTTTAAATTAACTGCAATGGCTGCCAGTTTCGCTTGTTTGGACATCGAAACCAGACCGTAGCTTTTCGCCCGGCCGAGTCCATGGAATCGTTTGAGCTCAGCATTTTTCCCTTCAATGCTGGCTCTTTTCTTGTACTTCTCTTTGAATTCGGATTTTTTAAATTTTCAAAGACCATTAAAATCATCTATTCAATCTGAAAATAAGAACGGATGGTCAGTGGTGAAAATTGTTCCAACTGATTTCGAAATCGATAGACAAACTTCCTCAGCAGGTTTCGTTTTCGATTTTTAATGGTAATCATGAAATCAATAAAATCAGCGCCATCATTTTTAAAGATCTTTTCCATAATCAGTTTTTGATCTTTTGTGAAGGACCGATATTCAAGACTGTCAAGAATACCATTTGATTTTGAGCGGAGTCGATTTAAAATATACCAGATTCGAAAATGCTCGGGTCGTCTTTTTAGTTTTTTGAAGTGACAGGAAAATTAGTTTTTACTGGCGGCTCAGGTTTTCAGCTTGTCGCTGTTTTCAAATAATTCAGCCACTAGTTGCAAACGCTTCCAAATTTTGGTAAAATATTACTAAAGTGGGGGGTGGTTTTTTGGGCAGAAAGCCGATGCTGGAATACAGTGGCGGAGTTTATCATTTGATCCAGCGGGGAAATAACCGGGAGTATATTTTCAACCGAAATGAGGATAAGGAGTATTTTCTCGAGCTGATCCGTGAAGTTCAAAGTATCATGGGTTTCGAATGCTATGGTTTTGTTATCATGGGCAATCATTATCATTTGATTTTCAAGAGAAACGAAGTTCCGATCAGATCAATCATGCATCGGATAAACTCACATTTCAGCCGTTACTATAATCAGAAAAACAAGCGCACCGGTCATGTTTTTGAAAACCGCTATAAAGGCTACTATGTGCAGGATGATCGTTATCTGCTATCACTACTTCGATACGTGCATCAAAATCCGGTGGTCGCAAAAATTTGCGGGCGGGTTTGTGATTATCTCTGGAGCAGTGATCAATATTATCGGAATAACAATGATCTCAGCTTAGTGAATATCAATTTTGTGTTGGGTATTTTCTCCGAAGATCGCAGCAAAGCAATCCCGGCCTATTGTGAATTTATGGATGCCAGCAAACTGGAAATCCCGACGGATTTTGAAGTGCCTAGCAGAAGTGAAATACAAAATGAGACGGCTAAGGCAAACCTACTGTTAAAACCAGTTAATAGTCCAGACCAAAAAAATAGCCAGCGAAGCCTGGCGATGCTTCTAAAAGAAGTCACCGGCAATGATGAAATATATCAGGCCATCAGATCAGGCTCCCGAAAACGGACATTGAGCGTCTTTAAAAAGAAATTCATAGCGATGGCGATCAGCGAAAATTACACCATGCGGGAAATCGGAGATTTTATTTCTGTTACTGAAGTGGCGATTTATAAAATGTCGATAAAGAATTAATAGAAGGTCAGGTGGGGTTATGGCATCAATTGTAAACAGTTTTGCGATTTCAGGCGTCGAGGCATATCTGGTGGATGTAGAGGTAAAAACCATTACTGGCCAGCCGATGATCTCGATTGTCGGCTTGGGTGATACCGCTGTCAAAGAAGCCCGTGAAAGAGTTGAGGCAGCCATTAACGACAGTAAATACAAGTTTCCCCAGAAAAAGGTGGTGATTAATCTGGCGCCCAGTGATCTCAAAAAAAGCGGATCACATTTTGATTTAGCCATAGCCATCGGCATTCTGATCGAAACGGGTCAGCTGGTGCTGGTAAAAAAAGAAAAAATCGGAATCATCGGGGAGTTGTCTTTAAACTCGCGGCTACGAGCCTGCTCAGGAATCTTACCAATGGTGATTGCCGCCCGCAGCGCCGGTGTTAGGAACGTTATTGTTCCCCAGGACAATCTCCAGGAGGCATCGCTTGTCACTGGGATACAGGTTTACGGATTTGAAGAGTTAAAGGATGTGGTGGATTTTTTGGAAGATAAAAAACCCTACCAGATCGAGGTAAAAAATCCTTTGTCGAAGGATCGGGAGATTCTCAATGGGGTTGATTTTTGTGATGTTCAGGGACAGGATGGGTTGATTGAGTATATTGTTGTTGCCGCCGCTGGTGGGCACAATCTGCTGATGATTGGCTCCCCAGGCTGTGGCAAGTCAATGATTGCCAAACGAATTCCGACCATTTTACCGAGTATGACCGAAGAAGAAGCTTTGGAAGTAACAAAGATTTACAGCGTGGCAGGTATTCTAAAAGAAAAAGGCGGCCTGATAGAAGACCGTCCATTCCGATCGCCCCATCACAACGCATCAACTAACGCACTGATTGGCGGCGGCAAGGATGCCACTCCGGGCGAGATTTCGCTGGCCCACAATGGGGTGCTATTTTTGGATGAAATTGCTGAGTTTGGCAAGAATACCCTGGAATCTCTGAGACAGCCGATGGAGGATCAGCGGGTGACCATCTCGCGGGTCAAGTATACCAATACCTATCCGGCCAGTTTTATGCTTGTGGCCGCTATGAACCCCTGTTCTTGCGGTTATTATGGTACCGATCGCTGCAAATGCACGGATTATGAAGTGATGAAATATCGTCAGAAAATTTCTGGACCGATTATGGATCGGATGGATATTCAAAAGTATGTTCGTCCGGTTGATTTTATGGATCTTTCAAATGACTATCAAGGAGTAACTTCTGAAAGCTTGCGGCAGCGGGTCGAAGCGGCCCGGAAAATACAAAGGCAGCGGTTTACCAAAATGGATGGGATCAATTGTAACGCTCAGATGGGGAATCAACTGATCAAAGAATTTTGTCTTCTCGAAGACGATGGGAGAAAATTGCTGATGATGGCTTATGATCGCTATCAGTATAGTGCCAGAGCTTATCACAAGTATCTCAAGGTGGCCAGAACCTTTGCCGACATGGAAGCGTCTATAAAAATTCGCAAGAAAGATGTGGCCTTGGCAATAATGGCCAGGGATTTAGAAAAGGATCGGGCTGGCTTGACGGTTCTGTAAGGAGCGAAATGGAATACTGGATCTGGTTAACGAGACTAAAGGGCATCGGCCCGATCACCCAGAAAAAATTACTTGCGTATTTTAAAACGCCTGATCAAATTTATGGGGCATCCGAAGACGAATTATTGACCATTCCGGGAATTGGTTCTTCTTTAGCGCAATCAATTTGTCAAGCCCATTCATTGGATGGCGCTTTTTCGGTTATGGACGAATTGGCAAAGAAAAAAATGAAGGTGCTTTTATATGACGATCCCTTATATCCGGAATTGGCAAAAGCGTGGTTGGAAGCACCAATCGTTTTATATTATCTGGGCGAAATTCGAAAAAACAGTTGTGGAATCGGAATTGTTGGTTCCAGACGCTGTTCGATTTATGCAAAACAGGTTGCCATTGAAGCGGCTGAGTATTTGGCGCATCAGAATATTTCACTAATCAGTGGCCAGGGTAAAGGCATTGACGGTTATGCCCACACCGCTTGTCTGAAAGCCGGTGGTTACACCATTGCATTTTTGGGAAATGGGCTGGATGTTTTTTACCCCATAGAGCATCGCAAATTGCAGGCGGCGATTTGCGAAAACGGCGCAGTGATTTCTAGATATCTTCCAGGGACAAAGCCCAGACCGGAACATTTTCTCCAGAGAAATGGGCTGATCAGTAGCTGGAGTCGAAAACTCCTGGTTGTGGCGGCAGCCGATAAAAGCGGAGCCTTGAGTACCGCCCAATTTGCTAATGCTCTGAATCGAGACGTTCTGGTACCGCCACATGAGATCTATTGTACAAGTGGTCAGGGAACCAATCGCCTACTTAAAAACGGGGCAACGTTGTATCTGAAATCAGAGCAACTTGGATTGTCAGAGTTAATGACCAACCAAGTAACTAATACTGCGATCAATCGTTCTCCAAATTTAAGCGATAGAAAATTAAGTGCCGATGAATCTAGAATTCTTGACGTTTTGGCAGACTCGGAAAAAACCATCCAACAGATTGAATCACTTACGGGAATCAATCAGGTGTTGCTGATTGAACAGTTGGCCATTATGGAGTTGGAGAGATTCGTTGTATCATCAAGTAGTGGAAGGTATCGGTTAGTAGATTAACATATACAGCTGTCAAATAATGTGAGTGGAAAGTATCCTTCCAATTATTAAAAACGAGCATTTTAGATGTTATTTATGAGGTGATCAATAACAACTTATAATTTTTTCAACCGTCCCAACTGGCTTACTAAAAACAATTCTCAAAAGGACAGGGTTGAAATAGCCTTGTCCCCAATACCAAGGAGGTAATTAAAATGTTAAGTGCATACCCAGCGATTTTTCACAAAGAAGATGGTGCCTATTGGGTAGAGTTTCCAGATCTTCCTGGTTGCCAGACTGTTGGCGAAAGTATTGGTGAAGTGATGGAAGAAGCCCAGGAAGCTTTAGGGTTGTATCTGGCATCATTAATCGAAGATGAAGAAGAGATTAATCCGGCTTCTGATATTAAAAGTATCGTTGCTGAAGATGATTCATTCACAAGTCTCGTTGCCTGCGATCTAACTCAATATGTAAGATCTGCTAAAGCTGTTAAAAAAGACCTTAACCATCCCCGATTGGCTCAATAACATGGCTGAAAAAAACAGCATTAATTTTTCTCAAACACTACAAAAAGCACTTATGGAAAAACTGCACATTGCATAGATATTAAGGGAAAGGCAGAACTGATGATTACACTGTCAGCTGCCAGGGATATTTTCAAAAAAAGCGGTGAGGAATTTATGGAAATGATTTTTAAAGCGGCCGAAGCTTTAGCAGAGTTGGATGAAAAGGAAACGGGTCTTGAGTATTTTGAAACCTATATGCGCTATATTCTGACATCTGGTCCAAAGCTTACAACGGAGCAATTGAAGACTGTTATTAAAGAATTGGCAGTAACCTACAAGAAAGGAAGTGAAGTAGCCATGACATTGGCTGAAGTTTTAAGAGAAGAAGGACGAAAAGAAGTACGAGATATTGAGAGATATGAAGCAAAAAAAGAGAGCTTATTTGATTTGGCAATTGACCATTTAGCCTTGAAATTTGGAGTTCTTCCGACGGAGTGTCAAGAAAAGATTGCCTCACTGGATCTTAAGATGTTGCAGATATTTAATATTAATATTGGAAACTTTAAAAGTATCGAAGATGTCAAAAAGTTCTTAGCTATCTGATTCCAGGAATTGATCGGAGACATGCATGAGGACGGAATCAGTGGGCAGATGGAGTGCCATCAAACGCTGAACCAATGCAGGATCTCCAAGAAAAATGTTCTCTAATGATTCAGAGATCGTGATGCAAGCCATTAACGATACCGAGCTTTAGGAGGGCACGTATGACGTTTAATTGTCGTTGTTCTAAAGGATCGTCTAATACTGCTTCACGGAAAGGACAGGTTCATCTGATCACAACGGTTAATCCCTATGAGATGATCGTGACCGCTCGTAAAAGCTGTTTTCATATCATTTGCGGCACCTCTACCCACGGCAACTTTTTATGTATACCGAATCTGGGGGTAGCGACGGAGCTCGCCTGTTTAAACGATACATTCTGGAATCTGGAACGACTTACCATGAATAATCCGGATTTATCAGAAACGGATGCCATCAGCATCATCTACGCTTTAAAAGCTCTCAACTCCTATATCTCCATCTGATAAAAAGCAGGGAAACCTGCTTTTTTAGATCATTTAATTAGCTCCGTAAATGTCGCAGTTCATTTAGCTTGCACAATCAAGTGTTAATAATATGCCTTGATTACCATCGTTTCTCACTATTCTGGTTAAAATAAAGTGCCTGATGATGGTGCTTCTAATTTGACGGACAACACACCGAAACATTCATTTTAAAACATTTAAAAAGGGCAGCTCATTCAAACAAAAAACCATTAGATAACCACAATCATCCCCCCCAACATCTCCCCGATCTGTCATCCGTTACCGATCTTAAATATCGTATAAGAACACAAGGGGACGGTTCTATTGTGCACTTTTCTGGTTGAAAAATACTGAGGAATCTGTCTGGAAAAGATTTTGCTGGTGGCTGCAGTTTCCAGCTTTTGTCTGTTTCCAATCAGTTGCACCAGTTTCTGCCCAGCCAAAATCACTGAAGAATTTGAATTCTCCAACCAGTCCATCTTTTTTGTCCCGAAAATGCCGTCAGTGTCGACAGTCGCGACAGATCAGTTCCGGTAGTTGTGATCGTTCCGGACTCCAGTGCCATCTGATCTGACGAGAGAGCCAGCCAATCCGGACGAGGGTGCCAATGGTTCCGGTGTCAGAATTGAAATAACAGTTGACACAATGGAAGGCAAGTCCCGGGAATCTTTAGCCGAAGGATTTAATCTGACCAACTGGCGATCCCTGGATACCTACATGAGACGAAAGCGGTAGTTGTCAAGATAGTTGGCAGTTTTAATTAAAATAAATTTTGACAGTAAACGTTATAAAATCAAGCTTCTTCCAGTGAATCCAGCTATCCTAACACAGGGGGAAAGGGCTTCACCTGGGACAGTGCCAATCAGACCAATGTGCCAGCCACTACCAAAATTGACACGATTCTGGAAGAACTCAGCAGCAATACCCCAATTAAAGCCGAAATGATCATCAAACGCTTTCGGCTTTGAAGAAATGGGCGATGACAGTGATCCCAGAGCCATTGCCACTGAATTTGGTTTCAGGGATCACCATGAGTTAGGCGAATATATGGAAAGTAAGCAACTGTTCTGGAATTCTGAAACGAATAACTACGATGTGATGTTTGGGGATGCCACAAATGATTCCTTGGCAGAAATGGGCGATCTGGACAACAAAACTCTTCCACCAGTTAGAAAGAATCAAGCAAAATCAGCCATGATCACTGATGATGGAATGGTCGAACTGGAAGCCTATCTACCACTACTGGAGATGCTGCTTCAGAACAAAGACCGATTGATCACACTACTCATGCCCCAATCCGATGGGACTGTGCCCAAGTATGCCGTTCCCGGAACAACCAATCCCAATGAATCACTAGAAATAAAAGGGGGTGATGCTTATTCGAATGATTAAGTGTGATCAATTCAGCCACGATGACACAAGCATCAATTTTAATAGCATTTTAAAGGGAAATCGGTTATAATATCAAATATATAAGTAGGTGAACGAATGAACGATAATGATAAAAATAATGAACAAGATGAAAAACTATTAACGCCTCATGACAGATTTTTCAAGTCCACTTTTTCAAATCTTGAAGTGACAGCCGATTTCCTGGAGAACTATCTACCCGAACCGATTTTGAAGCTGGTGGATCTGAAGACATTGGAAATTCAGAAAGATAGTTTTGTTGATGAGAAACTCAAAGAATTTTCTTCAGATATGTTATTTAAAACAACCATTAATCAGCGAGAGGGTTATCTATATTTCCTTTTTGAACACAAGAGTTATTCAGACAGAATGGTTGCTCTCCAGCTGTTCATTTACATTGCACGAATCTGGGATCAGAAAGTCAATAAGGAAAATGACACACATATTCCCGTGGTGATTCCAATGGTGATCTATCATGGAAAATCGCAATGGCGAATTGGGCCGATGCTTAGTGATCTGATTTTAGACTATGACACACTACCAGAAGAAATCAGACAAATGACCCCGGATTTTCGCTATCAGCTCTATGATTTATCCCAGTTTTCAGATGAAGACATCAAAGGTAAGGTTAAACTGGCGATTGCATTATCACTTTTCAGAGATATGCCTAGAAAAAGGGGTCTGGAATTCATGGATACCATTCTCAATGCCGCCAGAGCGCTGCGGGATTTGGAGAAGGAAGAAAAGGGAATTGAGTATTTTAAAATATGCATGAACTATATTGTGAAAGCAGAATCAGGAATTTCGATAGATCAACTTGATTTTGTCATTGAACAATTAGAAGATACTTACAAAGAAGGGAGTGAAGTTGTTATGACTTTAGCTGAATCTTTACGAGAACAAGGACGAAAAGAAATACGAGATATTGAGAGATATGAAGGGAAAAGAGAATTAGCCGTTGAATTTGCAACCAATCGATTAATCAAAAAGTTTGGGTTTATTCCTGATGATTATAGAGTCGAAATAACCAAGCTGAATCTTAATTCATTGGAAATGTTGTATTATGAAATTGACGATTTCAAAAGCATTAATGATGTCAAAAAGCTTCTGCCGTTCTAATCGCAGGAATTGATCGGAGACATGTCTGAAGATGGAATCAGTGGGCAGATGGAGTGCCACCAAACGCTGACCGAAAGGCAGAATCTCCAAGAATTTTGTCCACTAATTGCCGT
>JAQUWM010000095.1 GCA_028692885.1 Acetobacterium sp.
AAATTGATAAGGCAATTGTTGATGCAGGGCCGATCGTTCCAATGAATAAATTTTTGTTGGACTTGTCTGTAAATTATCGAATAAGGCAAGCGCATAGCATGAAAAAAGGAAGCAGGCTTTTGAAGCGTCTACTAAATCGAACCTTTTATCCCCCGGAAATGGTTGATGACGTTTTTCGAATTGGGGCAAATATGACAGATCAAAGCTGCAGAAATGCCCACATGTCGGTTTTTAGTTATGCCCTTCCAGATTCAATTGTTGACTCCAAGACCGATATCGCATATTGGTATGGTTCCAAGGAGGCGTGGCTGGGAAAAAAATATGCAAATTGTATATTATCAAAATTCCCCAGTGTTAGGATCAAGGTTTTCAATGGATTTGATCACGGGGAATTGTGTATCGGAAACCCGGATTTATATCTAAAAGAAGTGACCGGATTTTTAAATTCATAGAGTGAAATAAAAATGAGAGGTAAAAAACCATGCCCAAAGAAAATAGTGTTATGGCCACCGAACGATGTCTCGTTACACGTCTCCGCTAGAGGTCAACGCGTATATTTAATATACGCGCCGGAAATGGTTGAAATGGGACAGATGGTACACCAAGTGCGCGGCTTGTAAACCAGCGACAGGATCACACCGATAAACGTGGTAGTCAGCATCATGGAATAAAAACGGTAGGACAGATGTATCAACCAGACTGGTAGCCTTTCAAAGATGATCAATTGAGGCATTTCAAATGGCAGGGGAATCACAATCAGAAAACGAAGGTATTCCAAAGCGGGTGAAAAGCCTAGTCCAACACGAACGGTGGACATGGTGATAAAGATTAGGCTGATGCCAAAATAGATAATCATAATCCATTTCATCTTACCCTGGATAAAAAAGGCTGGCGTTTTCAACGAAAATTTCGAAGTAAGTTTGCCAGTCGTGCTCAGCAGGCTGGCCCGGGGGCAATAGCCTTGACACCAGGTTTTTTTGCGGTTTTTAAATAATAAAATAAAGGGTAACATCATGCAGACGAGACCCAAAATGGCAAAGTGAATATTGACAAATCCCAACGCAAAATAAGTCAGTACCAAGAGGAATAAGAATTGATTATTTTTCATACAACAGCACCTTTAATTTAAAACGAAGAACTGATCATAAAACCAAGAATGGCGCCATAAATCGCAGTTCGATGGGGTTTGGCAGTAATGGGCCAACTGCCGTTGGGGCAGCCAACCAGTTTGTAATAGAGAAGACCCAATGCGCCACCGACAAGTGAGCCTATTATTATTTTAATATACATTTTATACCTCCGAATAAGAAATTGATAAAATCAGTTGAATGTTTCTTATTGTATCAAAGACTTTTTTTGAAATCGGTGATTAGATCACAGTAAATAAACGGATAGTTCAGAAGCCATGTTGCCAGGGGGACTTATGCTTATTAGGCGAACAGGCAGGTCGTGAAAAGGGTTGGCTGACCATCGATGCGGTGGAATCGGAGTTGGGAATCTACCCGGGTTTAAAAACCTGGGTTTCAGACAAAAGAAAAAGGTTAGGAAAATCCGGCCTTTTTTAATTTTTTGAATTCGGTAAAAAACAAAGCCTTTTTTAACAGATATCAAAGTATTTTCTTGTCATATGTATGGACAATGTAGTTATATTTAAGGACAATGTCAACAAGATTGGTTATAATATCTTTAGATATAAGAAAAGGGGTGACGCATTATGGCACAAACAAATATCAACATTCGGATGGATGAAGAACTGAAAAAAAACTTTGATATGATTTGTACGGAACTGGGCTTAAATATGACAGCAGCGATCAATGTTTTTGCAAGAGCAGTGGTTCGTAAGCATGGGATTCCCTTTGATTTGACAATTAATGATGATTTTTTCTATAGTGAAGCAAACCAGGAAAGATTAAGAAAATCCATCGCAAGTCTTGAGGCTGGCAAGGGAACTATTCATGAGCTAATTGAAGCTGACGATGAATAAGGTCTGGACGGATGAGGCCTGGGAAGATTACCTATATTGGCAAAGCCAGGATAAAAAGACATTAAAGCGAATCAATGTACTTTTGCAGGATATTGACCGGAATGGTTATGAAGGAATTGGGAAACCAGAACCATTAAGGTATGAATTTCAGGGTTTTTGGAGTCGCCGAATTGATGACACCAATCGTATTGTTTACCGAATAAAAGACGGTCAAATTGAAGTTGTGCAATGTCGTTTTCATTATAAATAAACGGATAAAGCAAAATGATAACCAACAAAGGGGGCCTAAATATAAAAGGCCCCGTTGGTTGGAAATGAAAAATCGCCAGATCAGATAGAGTAGTTGAACGAGCCGGCCCCTTGTGTACCCGTCTTAGTTAATATATGCCATTGATTGTGTTTGTCTGTATTCTTCAGCTAGCAGAGTTCGATTGAATTCTGCTGCTGGATCAATCTGAGTGACAATATTTTCCAATTCATCGATAGACGAATAGAAAAATTCCTTCCTCTTATTGACTTTATTGACACGTTTTTCATCCAATATTTCATGCATTTTACTTTCTAAATTTACGGCATCATCAGAGAAGATCATACTGTGAACGTCAAACTGGAAGGGTACACTTGCGCTGCCAAGTTCTTTGATACGATCAAATGGATCCAGTCTTCGTGTCATACCAACTTTATACACCGAATCGCCAAAAGAACCAAGGTTGCTGATAACATAAACACTGCCAGCCTTCCCATTTTGCAGATTAATGATCTCTTCTTTTTTCTCTTCAACGAGATCAAGTTGTTCTTGTAGCATTTTAATTTTTTCTTCTAACGAATTTAACAATTCAGCATCAGCACTGATCATTTGAGCTTTGACTTTTTCGATTTCAGAAATATACTTGCTTTCTTCAGCTTCGATTTGAGCTTTTTGTTTTTCCAATTCTTTTCGTTCCGCAGCTTCCTGTCTCATCTGCTCTCTGATTGCTGCCTGCTCTAACTTGGCTTGCTCTTTTTTGATATAATAGTCATATTCAATATTTGTTGCATTCAAGAAGAGGTTTTCAATTTCACCAATGAACTTTACAAGAGTTGGTGCAATATTTTGATTCCCATCAGATGCCAATTTTAAATATTTGGTTGTCATGATTTTTACACTCTCGTTGGCTGTATCGATCTTTTCATATTTAAGATTATAAAGAATATTTTGAAGTTCCGCTCGAAGAGCCATAACCATTAATTTGTAAATAGCGGCATTAGCCTTTGTATTATATCGACTTGAATAATTTAGAAGCGTTTCTTCAATAATTTTATCATTCGCCTTAAAAGCTTTGCGGAGATCTTTAAGATCCATGCTATGGAGTTTCAAAGTAACGGTAGGGGACAAATCAGAAAGATCGCTTTCGATGTTTTCAGGGATAAGCAGGTCGGATTCTCTGAGATTGAGATTTGTGTAATTTCTTAATGCATTTTCAGTAGCACGATAGAGGATTTTTACTTTCTCAAGTTTTCGTTCTTGAGAAGCAAGTGTCGATGCGGTTTTTTCTAAGGTTTCGTTGGTGATTTTAAGTTCTTCTTGCATCTTATATTGGTTATCAATGATTTCTTTGATATCTTTATCAACATTATCTTTTGCTTCCTGGAAATACTTATCAAAAACTGCCTCCTTGTTAGTGATTTTTTCATCCAGTTCTTTTAGGGTGTTTTCCTTCGCTTCAATTAGTGCATTTAATTCTGACTTTCGTTTTTCTGCAATAACATTGGCTTGGGTGATCGCCTCGGATTTTGTTTTTTCAACAAATTCATTGTAGAATACATCCTTATCAGTAATTTTATTATCCAATTCAGCCAGGGTCTTATTTTTCTCAATATAGTCTTGATATATTTTAAAATCCTCAGAAGTCACCTTCTTTTCAAAACCAGTTTTTAATGCCGTAAAAACAATTGCAGTAATTAAAATTGGAAGACCAATTAAAAAGAGTGAACCAATACCGCCAACTACGTACATTGCAGCTAAAAGCCAAGAATTATAATACCATTTTTTCAACGTTAGTACCCCCTAAAATAAGATAAGTTTATTATACGTCAAATATTGAGAATTGAAAAAGACTTTCTCAAAGTTGCAAGATTCTCAGAATTTTCAAAAGCACAAAAGAACCGTCCCCTTGTGCTAAATTGCAATTGGATTTTTTGGATACGCTGGCGACGATGCAGACAAAAATTAAAATCCGCATTCATCAATCGGTTCTCGACCGGGTTGTTGATTATTGCCCGGATGAAGACCTTTGGCCAGACGGCGATGGCCATTTCATCGCTTATTTTCCCTTCATCGAGAACGACTATTACTACACGATTCTTTTAAGTTTTGGCGATCAATGCGAGTGCTTGGAGCCGCCCCATATTCGCACGGAAATGAAGCGTCGAATCCAGAATATCGCTGCCTTATACGAAAACGGGAACAGGGAACATCGATGATACCGCCCGACCCTAACTGTCGTTTGCTTATTCTTGAGTGGTAAAGTAAACGGTATATGTGAAATATACTCATACGGATAAACTTAAAGGTGGTTTGATAATGGGGTCTATAAAGAACATTGGAAAAATAGCAGGTACAGTAGTAGGAGTTGGCAATAACAATTGGTTGGGGTTGTTACGGTTGGTAACTTGCGTAGCAATGGGGGTGTTATTTGGATTCAAATGGTTTCAAAATATTGTGAAGTCAAAAGACTGAGGGATGGTATGAAAGATGTACAGAACAATGACCGCTACGATTTTGATGAAGTTTTTGATCAATTGGGAAACCGGTATCAACATTCTCAAGGCTGAAGTTGTTTTATGAGGATCCTTATTTATAATAATTCTAGGTTTTTAAAATTGGGTTTCAGACTGAAGACAAAGGCCAGAAAATCCTGGCCTTTGTCTTCAGTCTGTGGGGCCTCAATAAAAGAGGCCCCGATTGTTGGAAATGAAAAATTGCAGCTGAGGTCGAGAGGCGAAGTGAATCCGTGGATGGCTTAAAGTGTCCAGGTCGCAGCGGCAAAATAATAATCGTTTTCCATATTACCAGGTGTTACAATTACAAACAAACTGGAACGAAGGTGGTGAGGATGATAAACGTCCCGCATCATTTCAAATTGAGCACCGGACAACCGTACCATGGAGTGATTGTTTGTTCACATTTTCAGACAAAGTGTTTTGCCTGAGACAATATCCGAAAGCAGGGTGATTTGTTGATCGCGAGCATCAACAACACGGATAATTTCCTTCAGCGTCTGATCCTCCCCGAAGATTTCCGGAGACAGACTGGGCATCGTCTCTAGGAGTTCCGGGCGGTAGAGATTACCGTCGCGATCGGGAATAATGGCAGCATAGAAAATATCGGTTTCGACCAGATCCTGAAAGAAATGGGTCCCATAAGACAATTCCGGGATGACTTCGAGGTTTTCATAGGGAACCTCACAGAGCACCCGGATATCGCTGATTTCTGCAAAATGAACGGGAATTCCCAGTTCCGGAGAGCTGGTCCCCCAACGACCGGGACCGATCAACATCACATCGAGCTGCTGTTTCCGCGCCCAGCGATTGATCTCGCCAATGGCTCTTGCAACAGCAAACTTTGTTTGCAATAAAGCCCGGTAATAGGAAGTGGTGTCGATTTGGACAATGCAGTCAATTTTCTGCGACAGCGGCCCGCCCATGGTGCCGCTGTTGAGTTCGAAAAACACCCGCTCCGGAGAAACGGCCTTGGGCATTGTAATTTGCTGCCCAATCCCCTTAATTTGCAAGGGTCGGCATTGCAGCAGATTGATTACATACTCACCGGATTCCGAGAAATTCATGGTAAATTCGATATCGACCGGATAATTGTAAACCTGTTGCAGGGTCGCCATGATTATTTTCAGATCATTGATCACGTCGCGTCGTTTGAGTAATTTATCACCGGTAATGGCATAAACCGGTTGATGGGATAATCCCAATTCGCGTCGTCGGGCCTCGGCCTCATAATCCCGTTCCATCAACGTGTTGCGCATCCAGGCCGGCAATTTTTCACACAGGGTTTCGATATCGATTGTAAACAATCCTTCTTCTTCCTGACAGGCTTCCCCGATTTGAATGAGGCAGGCTCCGCTCAGGTGCATCACATCAATATAATGCTGAGAATACTTGAACCTTTCCTCGGGAGTCAGGACGGTCCTCATCAGGGGATTGCTCAGGGACGCGACCCGGGGATAATCGCCGTCGGTGCGGTTGACAGCCCGGGTTCCCAAGCCCATGACGACACGAATCATCCCCGCTGCTGGATCGATGTCGGGATGCCAGACGTAGGCATTGTGGGAATGCCCAACCCCACCGAAAACGGGCATAAACAGATCGTCAAAACGGGAACCGGAAACCCGCTGGACAAGAATTGCCATCTGCTCATCCATGTTATCCATACCCCGCTGCTTGCGATAGACCAGGGCCGATTCATCCATACTGCTGGCATAAACACGTTTGACGGCATATTCAAAGGCTGTCAGCCGTTCTTCGAGATTGCCGGTGTTGGCACAAAACATTGATTCATATTTTCCTGCAAAAGCATTACCGAAACTGTCTTCAAGAAGACTACTGGAACGCAGAATAATTGGATTTTGGCCGTAGTATTCGAGAATTCGCCGAAACTGTTCGCGAATACTTTGAAGAAAACTACCCTCTAGCATGTTTTGCTTCAACTCACGGGCAGCCGAAAAATAGCCTTCTTCGGTGCGTTGCGCCAACCGTAGTTTCCACCAGCCATTTTCGACAAGATAGGTATAAAACACATCAGAACCAATATAAAAGGAATCATGCGGCTCCATTCGGTTCTGCATCTCGGGGAGATGATTGGTGACAATTTTACGGGCCAGCAGCATCCCGACGGCTTTACCGCCGATCGACCCGGTTCCGATCATGCGCTCCTTGAGAACAAAAAAATCCTCGATTTGGACCTCCTGTTTCACCAGCTCAACGATCTGGGGATCCTTGCCAACAAACATTTTACAGAATTTGTTGAGGATTTTGGCCCGATTACCGATTCCTCCGTGAAGCTCGGTACGGGTCTGAATAAAAAAATTATCCCAGTTGTCGAGACTCTTTTCTGTTTGCCCCTCAAAATTGTCAGCCACTAAAGAATAGAACTTACTGGCACTGATCCCGTCAACTAGCGGTTCGAGCCGACTGCCCTGGGGATCTTTGAAAAGGTGTGGTAAAAACATCGTGCGGCTGTATCGATTGTACACCTTCAACGGATGAACGAAACAATCCTCATCGCAACTATAAACATCGAGAAACAATTGGGTGGTTTCGCGGATCTTGGCGATGGAGTCATAAGAATGTCGATTGCGCAGCAGGGCAAAATAAGCGACGGTGTCCAGCTCAAACAGATAAGGACAGGTGACTTGAAAAAAATTGCTCATCATCAAATCGGTGGCCCAAACGGTTTGGAGCTCAGACAGTGAGTCAAAGACGTAGAGGGCCTCGCGTCCTTTTTTGGTGATGACTTCATGGACCCACAGTGTAAAATTTTCAAAACCCGCTTCCACGTCAAGGTGAATCCATTCAACACCGGCGTCCTGAAGCAGAATCGGATCGTGCTCGGCAAAACGGAAATAAACGACCGTACGCTTTTCGGCCAGCCCCTGTCGGACAAAGGCCTGCGCCAGAAAGCGGTAGTCCTTCATATCTGATATCTGCCAGACCACATTATCACCGATCCGGATATGATCGAGGGCGTGATCCAATCCTGGCAGACCAGAATTAACCTTGTCAAATGAACTCATCGAAATCACCTCGTTTCGGTGTTATGTGTTTTTCGGCTTGCCATAGATGTGGCGGCAAAAATATAGGACCCTGATTGCTAATCATCTGATTTTCTCCTTTGCCAAATAAAGTTAACAGCATGAACAGAAGTAGTTAAGTAGAATGGCTTTATTATAACATTAATGGGCATAAAAAGATATATGGATGGAGGCCAATAAAGTCTATTTGCGATCGAAATAATACCCATTACAAGATCAACGAATTCCCGCTTGGAGATGCTTTTTCCATGTTTATGCTGGGTTAAGATTATTGATCGAAGGCTACCAGCGCGACATCTAAAGCTTTGATCGAGGATCAGATTGAACGGGATTATAATGGCGGTATCAGCTTTGCGGAAGCAAAAGCAGCAGGCAGTCAAAGAAGAAAGGCTTACGCAGCTGCCCGTTTAAGCGTGTTTTTAAAAACAACCCTGCTTTGTTGCGTTTACCTTTTAATCAGTTCTATTTTTCGATTGCCGATGGGGATTGACATTTTGCTGATATCATCAGCCATTGTTGTAGCAGCGATCAAGACCATGCTGATTCGTTTTGATTAAATAATTAGTCAACTCTAATGGGAAGCGAGATAAACCGTCAGATGAGTGAAAAGACGAAGCGAAGTAACAAGACCATGTCTTGGGGATATGAGGAATGAAAGTCGCCGTATCATGAAGAGGCCTAAATAA
>JAQUWM010000096.1 GCA_028692885.1 Acetobacterium sp.
CCTCCACGTAATTTGTAGTTGACTGTTATCCCTATGGCTATAGAATATAAAGAATAACTCATGAACGCAAGATGTTTCAGGACGTTTTGTGCCTTGAGTGAAACGAAAGGAATGATTATATTTATGAAAAAAGTAACAAGTTTATTTTTAATGTTAGTTGTTTTAATAGGATTGAGCAGCACCAGTCTAGCTGCAAACACAAGTGTTTATGACCAACAAGAAGAAATCTTAATGGCTATAAACGAAGAATATAGTTTAGAATTAGGTTACGTAGAATCTGAATTAACTGTAGATGAATATGAAGAGTTAGTACGTAAACATGCAATACAGCAAAGAGAATTATTGGATTACATTGCTATGCGTAAAAAAGAGAACACAGAAATGGAACCTTCAGATATGAGAGATGTGACCCTTTCAACTATTTCAAAAACAAGAACTCGCTCTGTTTGGAATTATGGGCACCTTCTTAATATCACTGCTACATTCAATGTAACAGGCAACCAGGTATCTTCTCTAAGGAATGCTAGCTTGAGAAGAACACCTTTAGCAGTTGCTACCTTGTTTAATGTTCTCTATGTTTCAAGCCCAACCTACTCTTATATTGACAGTGGCAGAACAGGAACAGTTAGATACACAGGAACTGCGAGCTATGAAAACGGAGAGTTGCAAATACCAAACAGTGTGTTCTATACTGAATTCCCTTACGATAGTTAGTTACTCATTATATTGATGTATAACCAATAAATTTAAAACAAGAGCATATATGAGTATTTCGGTCGAATCTTCCAACGGGGGATATTGCCGAAATATTCACATATATGTAATATGCTTATGATTCAAAGTAAAGGAGTTAATACGTTATGAAAGGAATGCTCGCTACTTTAAATGATTTTTTTAATTTTAAAAATCCAAAAATACAAAACAAAAAAAATAATTCTACTTTATATAAAATTATCTTATTTTTAGGCTTTTTCAATTTATTCTTTTTTGCAATATCAATGATACAATCAATAATTATTACTCCAAACATGTTCCATAGTTTTTATCTTATAAATCTGTTTTTTAAAGCAATTTTCTATATATTCTTCTTTCTCTTTTTTTTAAAACTATATCGAGAAGAAAGCAGTACGAATGAGTATTATCTTGGTTTTCTCAATGTCTTTGCAGGTATCATATTTGTTTTCCCTTTGTTTCAATACCTCATTAGTGTAATATTTGGTTACAATGCTTCTATTGAAAGCTCCGCAAATGTATCAATACAGATGCAGAATTTAGAGATGACATTCAATATTATACTTTTATGTGTTTTAATAACAATATGCAGCCATCTTCTGAAAAAAAATAGTATGAAATTCATAGCAACTGTTGTTTTGTTTGTGTATTTAGTTTTATTCGTAATCTACAATGAAATAACGTTTGATGTTGGATTAAGTACTATATCTCTATTAAAAATATATTATGATTTATCAGTTTCAATTGGCTATATAATACTTGGTCTGCTGTTAAGATCTAAAGAAAATAATTTAAACTAAACACAATAGCTAGAAATCAGCCTAGCTATTGTCTAACTGGTGATGGTCATATAATCAGCCCAGATCTGTGCCGCCGGAAGTCCCTGACGGTCAGTCTTAATGACATAACAGCCGGAAAGAATGTTTTTTTCGGTGATAGCATCAAGCTTTGTAAAGGTCAGGCCCCGGGCAATTTTTTAATCGTCGCTGAGGATCAACTGGATATCATAAAGCTTCTGAAAGCCTTTATATTTCTCTTTCAGACGCCCGATCCGCTCCATCACTTTGGCGGCTACCTTGATATGACCGGTTTCAATGGAATGCTGCAGTTTTTCAATATCCACCAGAAACCGTTCTTCCCGGGTGCTGAGCATGGCATTTTCCTTGTCCGCCCGGTGGGTGCTCAGAACCAGCACCCGGGTACCGGTTTCGACGGCGATCGATCGGGCATAGACCTGGGCGTCTTTCCAAACGGTTTCCCATCCCGCTGCCGCCAGGGCCGCAGACGGTTCCGATCCGGGCTAATCTCGGCACTCCTGCTTATTCCCAGCTCTGGACACTTAATTTTTTCTGAAGTTTTTTAAGCTTTTCCCGTTCCACTTTGTAATTGGGGAGTACTTGTTCAACAATTTTCCAAAAGTGAGAAGAATGGTTCATTTCAATGAGATGGGCCAGCTCATGAACGACCACATAACGAATGGTGGTTTCTTCAGCCATCACCAGATACCAGGAAAAATTAAGATTGCCGGCACTGGAGCAGGAACCCCACCGGGTTCTTGCACCATTTATTTTGACGGCCTTGGGTTTTAGTCCCATATGTTTTCCCAGATCTTCCACCATCGTGCTGAGCACCTTTTTTGCCAGCGTTCGGTAGACGCCCACCAGACTGGTTTTTAATTCCTCGGTGGACATCTGGGCGTAAGCATAGAAACGCTGGCCATCAAAGCCGAAGGTCGGTTTTTCGACCGGCACCAGAAGGAATTCGCGGCCCAGAAAAAGCAGCTTGGTGCCAAAGCGCAGCTCAAAATTCTCCCGTTCTTCTACCTGTCGGGCCACCGCCCCATGATGGGTGTTAATCCAGTGCCGATGCTGGTTCACGAAATCCTCAATGACTTTTTTAGGCGTTCCGTTGGGAACCCGAACCTCGATTTCGGCATTTTTGGTAATATAGAGCCCCATCGTTTTTCGTTTTGAATGTTTGATCGTATAATTTTTCGTCATTTTAGTCCTTTTAATTTCTCAATCCGCTTTATTTTTCAATGCGCACCTTGCTGCCGCCGACACCGGCTTCGCCGGGGGTAATCAGCAGTTTGACCGGCATCCGGTTCTTGATCGATTCCACATGGCTGATGATCCCCACCTTCAGGCGGTCGTTATGGAGCATTTCGATGGAGTTCATCACCACCTCCAGAGCGTCTTCATGGAGGGAGCCAAAGCCCTCATCGAGAAAGAAAAATTCCAGCGGCGCCCGTCCTTTTAGCTGAATTTCGGCTGATAGAGCCAGCGCCAGTGACAAGGAGGCCAGAAAGGTCTCCCCGCCGGATAATGTCGAAGCATCCCGGGCGGCCCCGCCATTTTTGTAGTCCCGGATAATAAATTTACCCTCATCATCGGCTTCCAGTCCGTAATTGCCGTTGCTAATATCGGTAAGCCGTTTCGATGCCTCAATGGAGATGTATTTGAGCCGGGAAACGGCCACAAATTCGACAAAGCGCTTGCCCGAAAACAGTTTTTCCAGATCAGCAATCAGTGCCAGAAGGTGATCCACCTTTTCCTTTTCGGCTAAATAGCCTGCCAGCTCGGCTAGACGCTTTTCCAGATCATCAATGCTGGTTTTTAACCGGATTTCCAGGGTCTTCTGCTGTTCAATGCTTTCTTCTAACAATTGATGGGAGGTAACAATCTCATCATAAGCCGAGGTGGTCATCGCTCTGCCATCAATTTTTTTGTTCAGATCTTCCAGCTTGCCACTTAATTTAGTCCGGTTCTGATAATAACCCTCAATATCCGCTGCCAGATTTTTAATGCTATCCTCCGCAATGCAAGCATTTTGAGCAGTGATCAGATCTTTAAAGCCCAGGGTATTTAACTGCTTTTTCAGGGCTGTTTCAGTCGTCTCAAATTGGCTTTGCAGGGTCTTAAGATTGGCTTTTTTAATGGTCACCGTTTCCTGGGTTTTGCCATACTCTTCCCGGGCCGAGTCCAGTTTTTTCTTCGCCGTGGCCCAGGCATTTTCAATCCATTTGATGTTACCGATAAATTTATCTTTTAATTCACCCAGCTCTTTCAGCTCATAATCTTTTCCCAGTTTTTCCTCAATGGCGGTTCTTTTTTCTTTAAACTGCCTGGCCTTTTCACCAATATGCAGCAAGAATTCCTGCACCTGGCGGTTAATGTCATGAATGGTTTCGCTGAGTTTCTCCAACTGCTGCTGATGGGCAGCAAGCCCTTTTTCCAGCTTTTCAAGGCTATCCATTAATTCGCCCCGCCGCGCATCCCTCTTTTTAATGGTTTCATTGGCGGCATGAAAATCAAAGGCTTTTGGTGCCATCAGCTTAATTCTTAACGCAGCCCCTTCTGCCGTCAGCTCAGCGAATGCTGCTTCCTTTTTCTTTTTAAGTTCTTCCAATTCCCGGGTCTGAAGTAGCAGCGCTTGTTTGCCTGCTGTTTTTTCTTTGAGATCCCCTTCCAGCTTTAACAACTGGTTTTTCGCATCATGATTCTGGGTTTCCAATTTTTTGCGCAACACTTCCCAGGCTTCCAAAGCTTTAATCTGCTCGGTGTTAGCAACCTCCTGCAACTCTGGCTGCCCCTCGGGAATGGGCTCGCCAAGACTGGCAATTTCTGCTGTCAGGTTCTTCTGATTTTCAACTAAGATAGTAAAGCTTCCGGTTAATTGGGCAATTTCTGCGGTTAGTTCTGTCAATTCCTTTTGCTGCTGCAAATAGGCATGATTGATAACCTCGGCCCGAATTGCATCATCCGATTCTTCCGGGTCCGTAGTCAGAGGATGTTCGGTAGAACCGCAAACCGGGCAGGGTTCTCCGGCACTGAGCTGCTCTCTGAGTTTATGCCCCATGTTTCTATTTTCCAGAAAAATCAGCTCTTTTTCCACTGCTGTTATTTTTTCTTTTAACAGCTTTTCAGTAGACTTTTTCGTCTCAATGGTCTGCACCAGGCTATCAATCTGATTTTCTACCGCCGCAAGACTCTCTTGGCTTGTCTTTTGTTTGAGAAAACGGTTTTTGCTGGTGATAATTGCTTCTTTGTCTTTCCCAATGCTGTCCCAGGTAGCCGGTTGGGCCTTTTCATGGGTTTTAAGCGCCTGATCCGCAGCGGACTGTTCACTTATAACAGCCTGTCTTTGTTCTTCAAGGTTTTTCTCACTTTCAAGCAGCTTGACGATTTCGGCCTGATTTTTTTTAAGACGTCTTTCATCGTTTTCGATTTCACTTTTCAGCCGAGCCATTTCTTCAGTGATAGTAATCCCACGGCTGATTTTTTCGCGATGATCCGGTTCGATCCGACACTTTCTTTCCTCTAGACGCTGCTCATTAAGCTGCTTTTTTACCTTTTCCATTTTCTGAATCAGTCGTGCTTTTTCAGTTTCCAGGCTGATCTTCTGATGATTTTTCGCATCCATTTTTTTATTCAGATCATGGATTTCCGTTTCCAGAGCCAACTGGGCTTCTTTCCAGATAATGGCATCGGCCACCTTTTCCAACTTGCTCTGAAATTTAAAGAGATTTTCGCTTTTATACGCGTCGGTTTGACTAAAGCTCTTTTCACAATCTTCTTTTTCCAACAGCAGTTGTGCCAGTTTGTCTTCACTGCCAAGCAGACTGCTTCCGCTTTCTTGAACCTGGTTTTTGAGGGTTTTAAACGCTTCCAGAAAAGGTCGCACTTCCAGGGCCTTTTTCCCCAGCGCCAGCTGCTGTTCTTTTTCGGTGATTTCTATTTGCTTTGTTTCAAGATTTCGGACTTCGTCTTTGACGTTCTTCTGCTCAGTGAGTAAACCCATTAAAACCTTGGCTTCAGATAACTGGGTACTCAGCTTATCAAACCGTTGCTGGTTTTCTTTAAGCAGCTGATGGTTTTGCTCGTAGCTGCTCTTCTTTTCGGCCAGCACTTCTGGTGTAACGCCTTCATAGGTCTTCATGCTGCCGACGATCTGGTTGAGCTTTTCAACCTCATTGATTCTTTCTGTTTTCAGACGGTTGGAGAGATCATCCCCATATTTGGATAGGTTAAAAAGCCGCTCCAACATATCCCGCCGGGGCTTTCCTTCCAGCTTTAAGAAATCACTGAATTTTCCCTGTGGCAGCACCACGGTCCGGGTAAAATCGGTGAGACCCAAACCAATAATTTCCTCACAGGCACTGGTCACCTCGGTGGTTTTATCCGCCAGCACCAATGCCCCTTCGGGTCTTAATTCCAGCAGCTGACATTTTCCCTGATTGATGCCCTCATTTTTATTGCGCTTAAACTCGCGGCTGACCTGATAGGTTTTCTCTTCCTGCCCGGCGATGACAAACTCATACACCACGCTGGCCTTTTCATCGTTGACATTGATATAATTACTGCTGTTTCGGGACAGTTTGCCATAAAGCGCCAGGGTAATGCCATCCAGAATGGTAGACTTACCGCTGCCGGTGGGTCCGAAAATACCAAAAATCCCGGCCTGGGTCAGAGTCTCAAAATCAATGAGCTGTTCTTCCTGAAAACTATTAATCCCTTTAATTTTTAGTCGGATTGGTCTCATTGTTTATCCTCCTCAGCAACCAGTGAAAGCAGCAGTTTTAGAACCTCATCATCGGCTTCAGTGCCCCTTTCACGGCGGTAAAATTCTTTAAACACATCCCCAAAGGACTTTTCTGTCAGCGCTTCCAGGCTGGCCTCGGTTTCTAAGGTGGTCAGCCGGGGGATCACCTCCAGAATATCATCCTTATATGCTTTCATCTTTTTGATTTCATCTTCCCGGATATAGTGATCGGTCTCAATTTCCAGATAAACCCAACAGGATCGCTCCCCATTAGCTTCGCATCTGGCAATGGCATCATCGACATTCTCGCATTTCCAGACCTCGATAGGCTTATAAACTTTTAGTTCAATTTCGCGGATCTCATTTTTAACGGTAACGCCCTCTGCAACGACAATTTCCACCACCATGCATTTTTTTCCATAGGCGATTTCCCGGCGGTTAAAATGAATCGGTGAACCGGCATAGCGTCCCCGGCCATTGGTACCGGGAATCACCTGCGGTTTATGAATATGTCCCAAGGCGATGTAATGGGCTTTTTCGGGAAAGCATTGGCCATCGACAATATAGGTGCCACCCAGCTGAATAGTCCGCTCTGATCCGGCTTCCTCGCTGCCCATGGCAAAGATATGGGTGGTCACCAGATTAATGGTATCATCTCTGAAATGAGACTCCAATTGCGAAAAATAGGTTCGGATCCGGTCACTGTAGGATTTTTGATTTTCATCGTCGGCGGTGGTCAGATCATATAAAACCTCATTGAGCCGTTTCTCACTGGGATAAGGCAGCAGCAGTATCACAGCCCGTTCGCCGTTGATTTCAATCTCCACATAACCTTCCCCGGATTCCACCACCTGATGTTTGCCATACACCCCGGTTGGAATGATGGTCTTTGGCACCCCGGCCATCAGAATACCGTGATCGCGGGCCAGCGGTCCCGGCGCTTCAAGGCGCTGGGGATTGTCGTGATTTCCGGCGATCACCAGAATCAGCCGTTTCCCACCGTCGGATAATTGCTTCAGGGTCTCATAAAACAATTCCTCAGCTCTGGCCGGTGGGTTATAGCTATCATAAACATCTCCAGCAATGATCAGTAGATCTATTTTTTCTTCCCTGACTATTTTAACAAAGTCCGCCAGAAAGCAGGCCTGCTCATCCATCCGGCTGTGACCTTCAATATTTTTTCCTAAATGCCAATCGGCGGTATGTAATATTCTCATTTGTGCGACCTCACTCGTATCCGTTTTGTTTATTATCCCACAGTCGCTTTTTTTTGTATAGACTAAAAAAACTCCGGCAAATGCCAAAGCCGGAGCGTATTGTATGCTTGTATAATTTTTTATTTTTCCTTTGAACAATGTGGATTCTATTTAGGCGAATCCAAGTTAGTCATTTGCACTTTCTTTTGAAGCAAGTAAGCCTTTTGTCAAACAAAATCCAGCAAGGGTTGGGATGAGATAAACGGCTGGTGCACTCCTAATCAAAACCGGATTAACATTTATATATGTAAATAGAACAAATGCTGGTGTATACGGCATATAATATAAAAATCCAACAATAAATGCTATAGTCATAAACGATCCATTTATCTTAATTTTAAGTGCTGCTGGTTTTCTGGTCAATAATTCTAACAACATTCCAAACATCATGCTAATCAGAGGCATCGTAACATCCGTAAAAAAAAAGCCAATCAGTATCATCCCCCTATAGCGACTAAAATAAAAAACGGTGCTCAGCGGTTCCATCGTAATAAAGCTGTTTTGAATGGTTATAACCCAAAAATCCATCAGTATAAAAAACAGCAGATTGAATATTTCGGCTGAAAAAACCAGCCTGTCCGGTAGTTCGTTCCACCGAGTCCGGACAGGGGTTTCAGGCGTTTCGGTATCGTGTCAATTGGCTATTTAAGTGTTTTAGCGTCGATTCCGTAAATT
>JAQUWM010000097.1 GCA_028692885.1 Acetobacterium sp.
CATGATGTTTAAAGAAATCAAATCCTGGTGTCGCTGATTGATCCGAACAATAAGTTTAAAATTATCAAAGAACATTCGGGTAAAGTTTTGATCACTTACCCTATATGTATCTTACAAGGAGAAAAGAATGAGCGAATTTCGTTATGAATTGATTAAGGAGTGCAAAGACACCGGTGCCAGACTGGGAAAGATCCATACCAAGCGGGGTGTTATCAATACGCCGATTTTTATGCCGGTGGGAACCCAGGCGACGGTGAAGTCCCTGTCGTCCGAAGATCTGGTGGAGATGGACGCCAATGTTATTCTGGGGAACACCTATCATCTCTATTTGAGACCCGGCCAGGAAATTATGGACAAGGCTGGCGGCATCCACAAGTTTATGAACTGGAATCGGCCGGTGCTCACTGACAGCGGCGGATTTCAGGTATTTTCTTTAAATGATTTAAGAAAGATCACCGAAGAAGGGGTTGAATTTATTTCACACCTAGATGGATCCAGACATTTTATGACTCCCGAAAAAGCCATTGATATGCAGAATTCGATCGGGGCGGATATTATTATGTGCTTTGACGAGTGTGCTCCGGCCGGTGCCGATTATGAGTACACCAAAAAATCCATGGAAATGACTACCCGTTGGGCAAAACGTTGCAAAGATGCGCATAAGCGGCCCGAGGATCAGGCTTTGTTTGGGATTGTCCAGGGGGGGATGTTTGCTGATCTGCGGGCCCAAAGTGTCCAGGAGCTCACCGACATTGGTTTCCCCGGTTACTCGATTGGTGGACTCAGTGTGGGCGAACCTAAAGATGTGATGTACCGGATGTTGGATGCCACCACGCCGCTGCTGCCCAAAGATAAGCCCCGGTATTTAATGGGGGTTGGCTCGTTGGATGCGCTTTTTGAAGGCACGATTCGCGGGATCGATATGTTTGACTGTGTGCTCCAAAGTCGGATCGCCAGAAACGGCACTGCTTTTACCAGTCATGGCAAGGTTGTTGTTCGTAATGCCACCTATAAGGAAGATTTTACACCGGTTGATCCGGAATGTGATTGTTTCGTTTGCCGAAACTACACCCGGGCTTACATCCGCCATCTGATTAAAACCAATGAAATTTTAGGGGCCAGGTTATTGACATATCATAATTTATACTTTACACTTGTAACAATGAAGAAAATTCGACAGGCCATAATGGATGATAATTTATTAGCCTATAAAGAAGCTTTCTTTAAAAAATTCGGCATTGCTGAATAAAGATGAAGGAGAATGTGAATGGGTAATATTGATTTTACACTAATTCTCCCTTTGATTTTAGTAGTTGTATTTTTTTATTTCTTTATATTAAGACCACAGCAAAAACAACAAAAAGAAATTAAAGAAATGCGATCAAGTATGAAACCAGGGGATGAAATTGTTACAATTGGCGGGTTTTATGCAATCGTCTATGCGATTGGTGAAGAAAATGTCACGATCGAATTATTGCCAGATTACAATAAGGCGCTGATAACTAAATCGGCCATTGCTCGAATTGTCAATGTTGGGGACGCTGTTGCAGAAACAGTAGCAGATGATTTTGAAGAGCTGGACAATGAAGAAATCATTGTCGACGCCGAATTTGAAGAAATCGACGAAGAAAAAAAATTATAAAGAAACCAACCAGCGGATGGCTAACTGGTAATTGTCAGGTCATCGTCGGCAATTGCGGATAGAAATAATTTTTGAAGGGAGTGAACAATTTGAAGCACATTAAAATCATTAAAGAAGGTAAGCTCACTGACGTAAAAAACAGAGGGTGTGGGGAATGTCAAACTTCCTGTCAATCAGCCTGTAAAACATCCTGCACCGTCGGGAATCAAAAATGCAAACAAACGACTGAAAAATAATAAACAAGCCTGAAAGGGGCTGTCTCGTAAGAGATAGTCCCTTTTTTCATGATACCATAAACTAGGAGAAAAAATGATACATAAATATAAAAAGAACGGTCTCAATATTGTTTTGGATGTGGATACCAGCACCGTGCTGACCGTGGATGAGCTGACCTATGATTTATTGGAACACTATGAAAATAAGACCAGAACCGAAATTATTGCCAGTTATCAAGAAAAATATCCGTTGACTGAAATTAATGAATGTCTGGACGAATTGGACGGTGTCAAAGCAGCCGGGCTATTATTCCGGGAGATGCACTATCAACGTGAAAACTATGCCAATGAAGATCTGATCAAGGCCCTGTGTCTTCATGTCGCCCATGACTGTAATCTGAAATGTTCCTATTGTTTTGCCGCTCAAGGTGACTTTGAAGGGGAAAAACTGCTGATGTCGTTGGAAGTAGGAAAAAAAGCCATTGATTTTATCATCGCGCAGTCCAAAAACAGGGAAAATCTGGAGGTGGATTTCTTCGGTGGAGAACCGCTGATGAATCTGGATGTGGTCAAACAACTGGTGGTGTATGGTAATGAAATGGCCACCAAACATCATAAGAAATTCAAATTTACGATGACCACCAATGGGGTTCTGCTCAATGCTGAAACTCGGGAATATCTGAATGAAACGATGGATAATATTGTCCTCAGTCTGGATGGCCGTAAAGAAGTCAATGATCATATGCGACAAACCGTCAATGATCAGGGCTCCTTTGATGTGATTATTGATAATATCAAAGCGATGTCAAAAATGCGGGGTGATAAGGATCATTATGTTCGGGGAACCTATACCCATCATAATCTTGATTTTGCCAAAGATGTTCAGTTTTTAGCTGAAGAGGGTTTTAAAAGTATTTCGGTGGAACCGGTGGTGGCTGAAGCGGCACACGATTACGCCCTGACTGAGTCGGATCTGCCCGCGATTATGGAAGAATATGATAGCCTGGCCTTGGCTTACCTGAAACGCCATCAGGAGGGGCTTCACTATAACTTTTTTCATTTTAATGTTGATCTGGATCATGGCCCCTGCGTTTATAAACGGCTGTCTGGATGTGGGGCCGGCAAAGATTATGTGGCAGTGACGCCGGAAGGGGATATCTACCCCTGTCATCAGTTTGTCGGCAATGAAGCCTTTAAAATGGGGGATGTCAACAACGGTATCACCAACGGCGAGATCAAAAAAATCTTTGATGCTGGTAACCTGCTGGAAAAAGAAGCTTGTCAAACCTGCTGGGCTAAATATTTCTGCGGTGGCGGCTGCCATGCCAATGCCTACAACTTTAATGGCACCATTATGAAACCCCATTTCGTCAGTTGCGAAATTGAGCGTCGGCGGGTGGAAAACGCCATAATGATTTCGATTATTGAAGGTGACCAGGAATAAATAGGGTTCGCTTGGACTACCGTACCGATCAATTGTTAATCTGCATCCTGGTTTTTTTGACAAGAATGGATATTTGTGGTAGATTAAAGTATCTGCACAAACAAAAACCTTCAGATTATTCTGCGACTGGAAACATAATATCAGCACAGCAAAATCAAAGAACAAAATCAAAACATTCATTCTAAGATCAACTACTAAACCCATCTAAAACCCATGGAGGCATATATTGGAAAAGAAATCACTGGAAGATTTGACGGTTGTTGAATTGCGAAAACAGGCGGAGCGCTTGGGGATCGAAAAAACGAGCCGGCTTAAAAAATTCGAACTCATCGAGGCCATTGAAGAAAAATTGGAGCCCTCGACAGATCAAGTCGCCCATCAAGAACATCATCAAGAGCATCATCACGAGAAAAAGGAAAAAGAACGATTGACAGACGAAAAAGAAATTCATGATAAAATACCAGGCGAAAAAAATGCTCCGGAAAAGCAACCGGGTCAAACCAATCAGCGGATCACTAATGGATCAAATGGAAACGGTGCCCGTTCCCCCTATTATAAACTTAAAGATCCCATGGAAAATACGTCTGTAGTAGAAGGAAATCTGGAAATCCTGCCGGAAGGTTTTGGTTTTGTCAAAAATAAAGAAATGAAATCCAATGAGGAATTTGTTTATATATCCGGCTCGCAAATACAGAAATTCAAGCTGGAAACGGGTGATGTCTTAAGCGGTAAGGTGCGTCCGCCCAAAACCGGAGAAAAATATTCAGCGATGCTGTTTCTGGAAAAGGTCAACGGTACCAAAACCGCAGACATTATCCAGAAGATTAACAGTATGCTCTATGTGGATGATAAAAAGGATCTGGATCGGTTTAAAAATTCCCAGGAGGGCATTTTGGATGTCAATTCCGATGGCTTTGGATTTTTAAGAACCAACCATTATTTATCCGGTGACCACGATATTTATGTGGCGGCTAATCAGATCCGCCGGTTTAATCTCCGCACCGGGGATAAAATCCTCGGAAAAATTAAGATGTCCGGCGAAAATGAAAAATTTGACGCCCTGCTTTATGTGGAAAAGGTCAACGGCGATATTCCTGAAAAAATTGCCAATCGGCCCCGCTTTGAACGGCTGACACCAATTTTCCCGGAAGAACGGATCACCCTGGAGACAACCCAGGATGTGGTGTCAACCCGGATGATCGATCTGTTTTCGCCGATGGGAAAAGGTCAACGTGGGCTGATCGTGGCGCCGCCGAAAGCCGGTAAAACCATTCTGTTAAAGGAAATCGCCAATGGCATTACCACTAATCATCCGGACATTGAACTGATTATCCTGCTGGTGGACGAACGGCCGGAAGAAGTCACCGATATGAAGCGATCAATCGATGCGGATATTGTCTATTCAACCTTCGATCAGCCCCCGGAAAATCACATCAAGGTCGCCGAAATCGTGCTGGAACGCGGCAAGCGGCTGGTTGAACAGGGAAAAGACGTGGTGATCCTGGTGGATAGTTTAACCCGGCTGACCCGGGGAAACAACCTGGTGGTTTCGCCCTCAGGCCGGACCCTGTCCGGGGGGCTTGATCCGGAGGCACTGTTTTTTCCGAAAAAGTTTTTCGGTTCCGCCCGAAACGTGGAGGAAGGTGGCAGTTTGACGATTCTGGCTACGGCGCTGGTGGATACCGGCAGCCGGATGGATGACATTATTTTTGAAGAATTTAAGGGCACCGGTAATATGGAGCTACATCTGGAACGGGAATTGGCCGAGCGGCGGATCTACCCGGCCATCAATCTGAACCGTTCCGGCACCCGTCGAGAGGAAAAACTATTAACCGTCGAAGAGCTGAAAGTCAGTTTTGATATTCGCAAACTCTATAAGGGAACCACGGTTTATGATCTCACGGATAAGATTATTTCGATTCTGGAACGCACCAAAGATAACGAAGCGTTTATGAAAAAATTTATTGATAAATATAACGCACAAAATATTTGATCTTTTAAGGAAAGTTTGATATAATATCACGGTTGATAAAATAACAATTAGCAATTAAATAAATAAGAAACGAGGTGGATTCGATGAAAGAAGGCATTCATCCAAATTACGGCAAGTCAATAGTTAAATGCGCATGCGGAAATTCATTTGAAACTGGTTCTATCAAACCAGAATTAAAAGTGGAAATCTGTTCAGTATGTCACCCATTTTTCACAGGGAAACAAAAACTTATTGATGCTGGTGGACGTGTTGATCGATTTAATAAAAAATACGGCATTAAAAACGAGTCAGCAGAATAAAAAAGAAGTCGGTTCTTGTAACCGGCTTTTTTCTTGTTCAGATGCGAAAATGGTTTGTAGTTTTAAGTTGAGGTAGGAAAATGACCATCAAAGAGATTTTGGATTTTGGACGGCAGGCGCTTACACAGGCCGGAATCGAATATCCTGGTTTAGAGGCCGAGATTCTTCTAAGCCAGATTTTGGATCAGGATCGGGTCTATTTTTATACCCATTCACAGGAAGCGATGGACTTAAAACGAGTAGAAACCTATCGCAGCGTCATCAAAAGACGCTGCCAATTAGAACCAGTCGCTTACATTCTGGAAAAAAAAGAATTTATGGGGTTAGACTTTTTTGTAAGTAGGGATGTTTTAATTCCCAGACCAGATACCGAACCGATGGTGGAGTACCTGCTTGCTTATTGTCAGGCTAACTACCCAAAAGGGGCTAAAATTCTGGATCTATGCACCGGCAGCGGGGCGATTGGTATTTCGATCAAGAAATACTATGACAAAGGAACGGTCAGTCTCAGTGATTTTTCGGAGACGGCATTGGCGGTGGCAAAAATTAATGCCAGCCAGATAGTAAATGGAGACGTATCATTGTATCAAGGGGATTTATTTGCCGCCATTCCCCAGGGCGAAACCTTTGATGTGATTGTCTCCAATCCGCCATATATCAAACGAACCGAGATGAGTCATCTGGCTCGTGACATTATTGAGTATGAACCCCATCTGGCGCTCGATGGTGGAGAATCGGGTTTGGATTTTTATCGGCGGATCATTGGCGAGGCTCATTTGTTTTTGGAAAAAGACGGCATCCTGGCTCTGGAAATCGGCGATGATCAGGTTACTGAGGTGATGGAATTATTGATAAATGACGGTTATCAGGAGATTCAGACTGTCGCCGATCTGGGTGGTCATATACGGTGCCTCACTGGTAAATTATTGAGCGTACACCGGGGATAATAATAAATTGAGATGACGTCTCTCGAGAATTGTGATAGAATAATAATATTGAATTAAGAAGAAAAAATTAACATCGACATATCGGAGGTAAACATGGTATCAGCAGGAGATTTTAAAAAAGGGGTAACGTTTGAAATGGATGGTCATACATTTACGATCATTGAATTTCAACACGTAAAACCAGGTAAGGGCGCAGCCTTTGTTCGAACAAAGATTCGAAATGTTATCACCGGATCGGTGGTAGAAAAATCATTCAACCCGACAGAACGTTATCCTAAAGCACAGGTTGAAACGCGGGAAATGCAATATTTATATGAAGATGGTGGTTTATACTACTTCATGGATCAGGAATCCTACGAACAAATTCCTTTGAACCTGAATCAGGTAGAAGAAGCATTAAAATATCTGAAAGAAAATGATATTGCTACCGTTAAATCTTTAAAAGGCGTGGCATTTTCAGTAGCTGCTCCTAACTTTGTCGAATTGGAAGTTGTTAAAACCGATCCCGGCTTTAAGGGCGACACCGCAACCGGAGCAAATAAACCGGCTACTGTTGAAACTGGCGCAGTTATCACCGTACCGCTGTTTGTGGAGCAAGGTGATAAGATTCGAATCGATACCCGTACGGGTGATTACATGGAAAGGGTATAAAAATGAAATATATTAATGAAAAAGTTGCTTATACCAAAGGTCTGGCAGATGGTCTGGAACTGGATTTAACTACTAACGAAGGCAAGGTTCTGGTTCAGGTGCTGGATATTCTTGAAGACATTGTCGATGCCCTGGATGGTATTACCGAAGCGCAGGAAGAACTGGAAGAATACGTGGAAATGGTTGATGATGACCTTTCTGATCTGGAAGATTTTATTTTAGATGAAGATTTTGACGACGATGATGAAGAGTTCGAGTTTGATGAAGAAGACTATTACGAAATCATTTGTCCTGAGTGTGGAAATGTTTATATCACCGAATTTGAGTCTTTTGAAAACAATACCGTGGCCTGCCCGGATTGTGGTGCTCCATTTATATTAAATGAAGAGATTTCATGCTGTGGCGAAGATGGCTGCGACTGTCATCAGGAAATCTAAAGAACTCAGGTAATTAAGATGAAAAGTGAAATGAAAAACAATCAGTCACCGAAGATCAATGACGAAATGATCGCTTCGATTGTCAGCCTGGCAGCTACGGGCGTTAACGGTGTTGCGCGTATTTCATTGAGAATCACCGATGAAATCATGGATAAACTTTATCTGGCATCAACCATAAAAGGTGTCAAGATAGCCAGAGATCCGGCCGGTTTGATGATTTGGGTTTATGTGATCACTGAATCCGGAGTCGATATTATCAAGGTTTCAAAAGCAATTCAGAAAAAAGTCAAGGTTGCCGTGGAGTCGATGGCCGGATTCCAGGTGGCGGCGGTTAATGTCCGCATTGAAGGTTCAGGCAAATAGGGGCGTAAGCCCCTTTTTATAGAAAAATAAAAGCTGAGGGAGTAGCGCATGAGTCGAAAAAAAGAGCGGGAGTATGCGTTAAAAGGTGTAT
>JAQUWM010000098.1 GCA_028692885.1 Acetobacterium sp.
ATCTTTGTGACCCCACAGGTAAAAAGCAGGTCACAGAAGTGGTTTAGATCGTCTAAGTCGATCCCATCAGTATTAAAGGTTGTCAGTGTGCGATCAATAATGGTAACCACTTGTGTACCCCGCTTTCGGTTGTTGTATTTAAAATTGATGCTGCCAATCTAAAGGCAGCATCAATCGGTGCAGCATAAAAATAGAATATTAACCCCGTACCGACAATTGTTACATCTGATCGGTACGGTAGTTTGGTACTACCACTCCAAGTGGGCTAAATAACCAGGTCTTCGACCACCTTGCCGCCTTCGATGTGTTCGTCCATAATCCGTTCGACATCGTCCACGGTCACATTGCCATACCAGACACCTTCGGGATAAACCACCACGATGGGACCCTTGTCACAGATTCCGAAACATCCGGTATTGTTGAGCATCACGTCTCCGGATAATTCCCGCTCGTCGATTTCTTCAAGAAATGTCTGCAGGATTTTCACCGAATCCTGTTGAAAACAATACCCTTGTTGGGTGCCGTTGATCCGGCAGCTGGTGCAGATAAAAAGATGATGTTTGGGACTAACCATTTTTGAATTCCTCCTGATCGTTTATAAATAATTTTTAAATGATGATATCAACTGTCAGCTTTGCTGATGGACAGATTAACAATTGGTCGGTACGGTAGTTGCAAAGCTAGAAATTACCGGCAGTACTTAGTTCGGATTTTAAGATTTCCTGGGCTGCTGTTTTGACAGCATCTTCAATGCGGTCGTAGGTTGAGAAGACCTTGATGCCCTTGCTTTCCAGCCGTTTGGTGGGCAGGTCGCCGATGCGCATAGTAATGGCGCCGTCGCAGTCAGTGAGAGCTTTTAAAATGGTACCGATCTTATCTTCCTTTTCGTCGCATTCTTCGGCACCCGTGCAATACTTGCTGATGACCCGTTTTTCCTTAAATTGGACCTCGTCGTCAAGGTAGTCATAGATATAAAGCTCAGCGGCCTGGCCGAAATGCTGATCGACCAGCATCCCACCTTTGGAGGTGATCGCAAAGCGCAATCCCTTTGGTGCAGCCAGAACCATTTCAGCGGTTTTGGCTTCATTTTCCCGAAAATCCAGAGAGATGTCGCTGTCCAGTTTACCGATGGCATCGGCTCGGCATTGTTTGCAGTGATACATTTGTTTCAAATGAACCCCGCATTTGTCGCGAATCGCATTGATTTCGTGATTGGTAGCAATTTGCAGGCCTTCAAAGGCGGAACCCTTCACCGGAATCAGGGGCATCACATTGGAGATAAAACAGCCTAACGCTTTCACCGTTTTGACTACTTCTTCGATGTGCGTGTCATTGATTCCCATCAGGGTTACCGTATTGATCTTGACGATCACCCCTTCATCGATGAGGAGTCTGATCCCGGAAAGCTGGTTAGCCAACAGAATCGAAGCACCGGCTTCGCCATGGTAGCGGTTGCCCATAAAATCGACATGTTTGTAGATTTTTGCGCCGATGGCCGGGTCAACCGCATTGACGGTGACGGTAACATGCGAAACCCCCAGTTTAGCCAGTTCTTTGGCATAGTAGGGCAGCATTAATCCGTTAGTGGAAACGCAGAAGGTAACATTGGGGTCATCTTCATGAATCAGGGCCAGGGTTTTTCGGGTTTCTTCAAAGTTTGCCAAGGCATCACCGGGGCCGGCAATTCCGACAACGGTAAGGTTGGGCACCTTTTCTTTAACCAATTTGTATTTTTCGAATGCCGCTTCTGGTGAAAGGATATCGGTAGTTACACCGGGGCGACTTTCGTTGGGACAATCAAATTTACGGACACAGTAATTACACTGGATGTTGCATTGGGGGGCAATGGGAAGGTGCATCCGGGCGTTTTTCTGAGCGCTGCCACAGCTGTAGCAGGGATGATTGGCGGTTTTTTCTTCGATCGTCATGATGGTTGTATTTGTCGTTGATTTGGGATTTTCCAGCACTTTCATTGGTGAATCCGTTTCTGGTTCCAATCCGTATTTGGATTTGGGACCTTCGTTATAATAGGTATTATACAAGGTTTCCCGGAATCCGCCTTCGACTGCTTTAAGAATAGTGTTAGTGATCTGATCGAGAAGAATTTGAGAACCTTCGTAGCCCAAGGTGCGAACCCGCTGGCCGCCAATGCGGTCATGGATGGGGAAGGCACAGCGAATCAGTGGAATCCCGTGTTTTTCTTCAATTCGACGGCCATCGGAATTTCCCAGCATCAGGTTGGCACCGAGTCGCAGGGCTTCTGCTTCAATGGTTTCAAAGTCGACATCATTTAGAATCACATAGTTGTCAACAAAAAGCACATCAGCTAGTTTGGAAAGCTCGGCGGCGATTTTTTCTTTGAGCTGAGGACAATTGGAACCAGTGGCGGCGATTACCGGCATCACCCCATTTTCACAACAGAGTCGAACCGCCGAAACGACAAAATCCGGTTCCCCGAAGATGGCAATGCGACCCAGGGCATTGTATTTATGAGAGTCGACCATGCCATCAAGATAACGCCCACGTTCTTTAGCGATTTTTTCAGGAATGGTTTTTTTCGACAATTCGGCTAAGAGATCGATTAAGGCATCGGTATCCCGGAGTCCCATCGGCAGGTTCAGGCGTTTGTAAGGAACCCCATAATTTTCGTACAGGTAAACCCCCGGCGATTCATCGGGCTTGATGGTATCAGAGATTTCGATGGTGGCGCGGGCGCCGGCCATTTTCTGGACTTCCGAAATCGGGGTGCCATGCATCGGTAACCGATAATAACTGCTCTGGTGGACACCGTCGAGGTTTTCGGAAAGATCCGGCAAAAGGATGTACTCCAGTCCAAACTGATCCAGTAGATCGATTAAATAACGGGTATCGGCCGGAGAAATCATCGTGGTGATGATATTGATCTTATCGTGTTTGGTCTGATCCATATCCACATGGGCGACAATCGCCCGCAGCGCTTTGGTAAAACCTTCAAATTGAGTACCGCCGTAACCGGCAGATTTAACGGGAATGATCTTCACGGTCTCATCAGGATGGGAGGCGTAAAAATTCTTGATGATATATTCAATATCTTCACCAATGGTTTCAGCCAGACAGGTGGTCGAAACCCCAATGACCTCAGGTTGATATAATTTAATCAGATTTTCCAGGCCGATGATCAGGTTTTTCTCACCGCCGTAAACGGTGCCTTCTTCAGTTAGGGAAGAAGAAGCAATATCAACCGGCTCATTGTAATGGGTGGCCATGTGGCGGCGGATATAGGTGCTGCATCCCTGGGAACCATGAAGGATATTCATACATTTCTGAATGCCATAGAAGGCATTGGCGGTTCCCATCGGCATGCACATTTTACAGGGATTAACATTTAGGTTGACTAAATTTTTAGACATCTTTCATACCTCCTTGGGATATGGTTTCCCAGACAGGACTGTTCATCGACAGGTTGATTTCAGAAGCAAAGTTCAGGGTGCCTTCGTAACCCGCTAGAGGATGCTTGCGTTCATGGTTGTGATCACAGAAGGCGACCCCCAGTTTATAGGCCAGCGGCCGTTCCTTGACTCCGCCGACTAATATATCAGCTCCCATTTCCTTCATAAAGGCTTCCAGTTCGGCCGGGTTGGCATCGTCTAAAATGACGGCATCTTCGTCGACCAGATGCTGGATGACTTCGTAATCATCCTTGCTTCCGGTTTGGGTGCCGACCATCACGGTGTTCATGCCGAACTCGTGAAATTGTCGGATCAGGGAGATTGCTTTAAAGCCGCCGCCCACATAGATGGCGGCTTTTTTTCCTTCAAGATTTTTGCGATATTTATTTAAAAGAGGGGTGACTCTATTTTTTTCTTCTTCAATAAAAGCTTTGGCCCGCTTAATGACTTCTTTATCACCGACGGCATAGGCAATTCGCATTAGCGAATCGGAGGTATCGGTGACGCCGAAAAAGCTGACTTTAATAAAAGGAATATCAAAAACCTCTTCCATCTGTTTGGCCAGATAGGTCATCGAGCCAGCACATTGAACCAGATTGAGTTGGGCCGCAGGGGCTTGTTTCAGATCCTCGACCTTGGCATCGCCGGTAATGTTGGCAACGACTTCCACGCCGATGCGTCTTAAGTAATTTTTGATGATCCACATTTCCCCAGCCAGGTTAAAATCACCGAGAATGTTGACACCAGCTGTTTTAGCTGGTAAGAATTCGGGGGTGATCAGGTTCATAATGGCGTTGCAGGCCATTTTATAGCCGGTTTTCTTGGTTCCAGAGAACCCCGGGGATTTAACGGCGATAACCCGGATGCCGTATTTTGCTTCGGCGTTGCGACAGACTGCGTCGATATCGTCACCGATGACGCCGACAATACAGGTGGCGTAAATAAATATGACCTTTGGTGCATGCATGGCGACCACTTCATCGACAGCTGCCACGAGTTTTTTTTCGCCGCCGAAAATGACGTCGGTTTCGCGAAGATCGGTGGAATAAGAATTCCGGTACCCTTCTTCGTCACTGGATAGACTGCCGCGGATATCCCAAGTATAGCTGGCACATCCGATGGGGCCATGAACAATATGGAAGGCATCGGTGATCGGATTTAAGACAACCCGAGCACCGCAGTAAACACAGGCCCGCTGACTGACTGCCCCTGAGACACTTTCTGACTCACACTTGATTCCGCTGCCGTCGCCGCTGCATTCCGAAAAACGGATGGACTTAGCTCGTTCTGGTAAAATTGCCGCATCATTTTTCATTTTACAGCCTCCTTTCAAATAAAGGGGAGGAAAACCTCCCCTAATGGATGTTCTAATTTACCGTACCGACCAATTGTTAATCAGTTGTATGCGCGCAATTCGTACAGTTGCATTTCAGTGATGCTAAAATTATCAGTTTATGTTGCAACTGTTCGCCTTGAGGCACACAACACGATATAACAATTGTCGGTACTACGTTAGTTTTTAAATAATTACATATATAGTATTAAAGATATAACGTAGGGGCGATCCGTGATCGCCCGCACACTGCACAATTGCCAGTTCGATTTTCAAAATTCTTTAATTCAACTTATGTAGCTTTTGAAAATCAAGCTTTACCTAAACTACATTACCATTTCTAGATCTTCGTCTTCACAATCACGGTCCTGACGGTCCATGAGAGCGTTGAGAATCAGTTCAGCCAGTCGGATGGCACCTTTGTAACCAACAATGGGCAGATAAGAGTGGACATAACGGTCGATGATGGGGAAACCGACGCGAACCAGCGGGATATCTTCGGCTCGGGCAACTTGTTTGCCGTGGGTTCCGCCGATTAATAAGTCAACCGGATCATTTTTAATCCATTGGTGAAGTTCAAATAAGTCACCGTTTTGTTTAGCGGTGCAGCCTTCAACCCCGAATTTTTCCAGTAGCGCGGCGGCTTTCTTTTCAAAAGCCGAACCGGGGGTGCCGGTTACCATGTATTTCGGGATCATGCCCATTTCCAGAGCGATTTGAGCCATCCCTAAAACGGTGTCCGGATCGCCAAAAATAGCGGTGGTTTTGTTGTGCGTATATTGATGTGAATCTAACAGGATATCCATTAACTGGCCCCGTTCTTCTTCAATTTCATAAGGGACTTCATTTTTAGAGAACTGATTCAGAGCCATAATGAAAGCATCGGTATTTTCCACGCCGATTGGTAGTGGCAGCGTTTTGTAAGGAACCTTGCATTTTTTCTCCAGGGTATCAGCGGCAAATTCTGAGGTCAGTTCACCCAACGCCAGGCTCATTTCGCAGTTGCCCAGATCCCGGATGTCGGGGATAGTGGTTCCCCCTTTGGGATACATGGTATAGTTGCCGGTCATTGGGGCATCTAAAACGCCGCTGGTATCGGGTAGCATAATGAACTCGGTGCCCATCAGTTTCATTAGCCGTTTCATTTCCCGCATATCGCCAGGATTAACAAATCCCGGGAAGAGGGCCAGTTTACCATTTTTTTCGCCTGTTGCAGTCGATAGATATTTAATAAATCCGGCGATCATGTTATAATAACCGGTAATATGTGAACCAACATAACTTGGCGTATTGGTGTGAACGACCAATTTGCCTTCGGGAATCTTGGCGTCCTGGATGTAACCGTTAAGGTCATCTCCAATGGTTTCGCTTAAACAGGTGGTATGAACCGCGATGATTTCAGGGTCGTAAATATCAAAAATGTTTTTAATCGCCGTTTTCAGATTGGAGCCGCCGCCAAATACGGATGCGCCTTCGGTAAATGAACTGGAAGAGGCAATGGCTGGATCTTTAAAATGCCGGGTTAAGAACATCCGATGAAATGAACAGCATCCTTGCGAGCCATGGCTGTGGGGCATACATTGGTGAACACCCAGGGCGGCATACATTGCCCCGACCGGTTGACATGTTTTGATCGGATTGATTCGTAGCGTGGATCGATCCGATAATTTTTTTGGGGTTAATTCTAACATTATTCCATACCTCCTAAGCTGCCAACTAACGTGGGCTCACTTTTCCATGGTGCTTGAACCATGTTCCAAACAGGGGTGTAAGTGGCCATTGTAATGTCTTTGGCGAAATTTAATGCTCCTCTGAAGCCAGCATAGGGACCGCTGTAATCATAGGAATGTAATTGTCGTGAGGGAACACCTGATTTTTGAACAATAAATTTGTCTTTAATCCCCGAGAAGAAAATATCAGGCTTTAACAGTTTTAAAAATTCTTCGGTTTCAAAATGGTTAAAGTCATCGGTGATGATAGCTCCTTCAGCAATATCAGCCCATAAGCCATCGTATTTTTCGAGGGGCACTCCAGCCGCTTTCAACGCTTCAATTTTTTCTGGTGTATGGAAGGTTTTATAATTGGCTTCGTCCTTGGTGACAGTGATGCTTTCAATATTTTTAGAATCAGCATCGATTTTTATGCTGGGAATAACATCCCGGCCTTCGTAGTCATCCCGGTGACCAAATTCATAGCCGGCCAGAATAACATCGACACCTAAGTATTTCAACAGGTTGATATAATGATGGGTTCTTGATCCACCGACGTAGATAGCAGCTTTTTTTCCATCCAGCATCGATTTATAGTAAGCCATCCCAACTGCAATTTCTTCTTCTTCTTCAGCAATAACGGCTTCAGTTCGAGCCAGTAGTTCCGGATCATTGAAGTAGGCGGCAATATCCAGCAAGGATTGTTTGATACTTTCCAAACCAATGAAGTTGACCTTGATCCAGTCGATGCCGTATTTGGTTTTCATCATTTCAGCAATATAGTTAATCGAACGGTGGCATTGAACCAGGTTTAGATCGGCGGTGTGAGCATTTTTCATATGATCATAGCTGCCGTCACCAGTCATCACTGAAACAACGTGATAGCCGATGCGCTTTAAGATTCGTTCAACTTCCCAGCCGTCGCCGCCGATGTTGTATTCACCTAAAAGGTTGATCGAATATTTTTGTGGTTCGGCATCGCCGGTACCAATGATGTATTTCATCAGACCGTTGTTGGCGATATGGTGACCGCCGGATTGGCTGACGCCCTTATAACCTTCACAGCTGAACGCCAATACTTTGATACCATATTGCTTTTCAGCTTCAGCCGCAACGGCGTGGATATCATCACCGATTAGTCCGACTGGACAGGTGGAGCTGATCATGATACATTCCGGGTTAAAGATTTCCATGGCTTCTTTAATAGCCTGTCGTAGTTTCTTTTCACCCCCGAAAACGATGTCGGTTTCCTGCATATCGGTGCAAAAGCTGTATTGGGTGAAATCTTTGGTGTTTTCATCGCTTTTAGCCTTATTTCGCCGCGTTCCCCAGGTGTAGTAGGCACAGCCGATCGGGCCATGAACGATGTTGACAACATCCTTCAAGGGCCCGATAACAACCCCTTTACAACCAGCGTAGCAGCAGCCACGGTTGGTCATGATGCCGGGAATCGCCCGGGTATCAGCGGCAATAACCTGTGGTTCGCCAGCTTCAAGTTCAATGACATG
>JAQUWM010000099.1 GCA_028692885.1 Acetobacterium sp.
TGTCTTCTCTGAGGATTTCCAGTACGATGGTTGCTTTTTCCTCAGGGGTCCAGGTTCGTCGTTTTTTACTCATGTGTATACTTTATCTTATTTTCTGGATTTTGTGTCCAACTATTTGTGAACATTATAAACAGCACCAAGAATACCTGTGGCTATCGCAACTCCACCTAAAATAAACGGTAATGGCATAATAAACACCTCAACTCTCTTAATAATACTTAAACAATAACAATCAAGTTCTCTTAAAATATTACATTTTTTTAAGAGATTGCATGCTTTTTTGTTAATATATAATACTCTTCAAGTGAATATTTATACTTGAAAATAATCTCATAACTTCTTTCGATTTGCCTTCTCTGGCATCCCGGTTTTCGGAAAAGACTTTAGCAGCATTTCCGATAAATTGATTTTTCCAATTACGTAGCTGGTTGGGACTAATCTCATTACCAAAATGATGATTTCCTCTGAACTTTGCTTTAATGACGTTCTTGAGAGAAAACATATTGCCGGTTACCTGGGCAAAAGGGCCTTCGTTTTTTCTGTTTTCGTTTCCATGACGATCCGTAAAAAGCCATTGCCCATTTTGACAGGCGACCCGCCCCCCTTTTATCTCAAGACAGGCAATACCCTTCTCACAAACAACCACAAAATCAATCTCGCCATAAACCTTTGACTGATGCCTTGGCAGTCCCAATGAATGGATTACCACCGCATTTTTCAGCTCCAAGTCCTGCAATATTTCAAAAACTTTTCGCTCGGCGTTACTCTTAACCTCGTCACCACAATAGGGTGGGAGGAATACTGTCTGTTTTTCCATGGATCACAATCTCCCTGTAAATTTATAAATCTGCATCAATCAAAATAATCACTGCCGTCAAATGCGTATGCATTACCATCAATTTTTATCATATTATCTCCGGGTTTTTCCGGATCTACCACAAAACCATGGGCAACTTCATTGGGGTAAAACACATAGGCGGCGGTACCATTATACGGTTCTATTCTACTAATAGTACCAGTTGTTTCTTTTCCCCCTGAAGACTTGTAGGTAAAACTATTACCGGTGAATGTGTAACTGCCTTCAGCTTTGATAGAATACCAGGTACCTTGATATTCCTCTGGGATTATGCTGGCATTTGAGGTAGTTGCTTCCGGAACCGCCGTAACGGCAACTGGCGTTTCAACAGTTTTTTGCACTATAGTAAATTGCTGTGTAACAATCTCAGAAAGGTTGGACCGATCGTCGATTACTCTTGCCTTTAAGGTTGTACTGACATTAATGGTAAACGGAGTCTCGTAAAGCTTTGAGTTGGTCAATGGTTCGCTTCCATCCAATGTGTAATAAACAGTGCCAAATTCATTGGGATTAACCACTGTAATTGCCAGAGTTCCATCTGAATTTTCAACACTCTCAATGGTTGGTTGATTGATCTTCTGTTTTAAAAACGGCAGGTCTATGAAACCAGCAATTACAGCATAGGCTATTCCACTGGCGATCATTAACAGCAAGGCCAGGCAAAACCCACAATCAAAATCTTTTTCGTTTTCGATGTTCGCACTTCATCATTCATTATTTATTCCTCCCTATACTTCCCCCGCATCCGCTCAATCATCTCCACCATCTCTTTGCGATAACTCGGTGGGCTTAACACCTCAACCCAGTCCCCCTGAGAAAGCAGCCATTTCTTGACCCCTTCGCCATAGACCCGGGCTGACAGGGTGGTGACACCGTCTTCTGTTTTTTCCACCCTGGCAGTAGGCAGCCGGTCCTGGACAGCCTCCAGGGACGGGCCGGAAAAACGGAAACGGATGGTCGTTAGTTCACCGGTATACATAAACTGAATCCGATCCCGGAATTCGCTTTCCTGGAAGCGGTTGCCGTAGTCAATCGTAAAGCGCTGATCATCCTCACAAAAAGCGTAATTGAGAAAACGATCGAGCCGGAAAACCAATGAAACAGGATTCTCCTTGCCATTGATCTCGGCGATAACGTAAAAATAATACTCATTGAACAACAGTCCCAGGGGATTGATTTTGTAGGCTTTCACCGTGCCATCCTGCTTTTGATACTGCACATCCAGGACCTGTTGCTTCTGAACACTCTGGCTGAAAAACCAGATCCGTTCGATTAGGTCCTGGCCGTGTTTGACCGGCTGATAAAATTGGCGTTCATTGCCAATGGCCTGCTCAATCGACTTACGGTTGTAGGACAAACGCAGCAGATGATCGAGGATTTCTTCCATTTCTTTTTCACTGAAGGCCCGGGCATCGAGCAGCACCTTGGCTACCGCAAAAATATCATGATCTGACAGGGCCATACTGCCTTCCCGGAACAACCGGTGACCCTGACGTTTCCGGTCATAGGAAACCTCACTCTCGGGATAAAGTGTTTGCAGATAATCTTCTATTTCCTTGAGATCCCGCTGGATGGTTTTATCACTGACACCCATGTTTTCGGCCCATTTCTGTTTGTTGACGATCTCGCCACGGATGATCTGATCATAAATGGCCAGGACCCGGGCGGTTTTCTTTTCATCATATTGTGATTTCATACTTCTCCCCCCATTGTGATGGCCCTAAATCCGCACATTTTTCTTGCAGCTTTTACACACCGGCACTGGCCCCAGCGGCCCCGGCATGGTGGTGGTGGCCGGATTCTGATGGCAGATCTGGCATAGTGGCTTGTGCTTTTTTTTCTGATCCGGGTCTTTTTTCTCAAATAACATTGTCATTCCCCTTTTCCATGGATTGATTTGATATCCTGATTATATCGGAATCGGATGGACAACATCTGTCCTTAACCATCAGTTTATCTGATTTTTTTACCAATCATCGGTGCTCCCAGAAGATCTGTTACACTTAATCAGTCAACTGCAATTGTCGATATTCTAATACTATTTCTTAACCAAAAAATTAATCGACCTATATGCTCCTTTAATTTACTATCACCATCTTCTTTCAATGAAACACTACAATCGTAAATGTGATTTCATTTCTTCAATAAACCACATTATTTTATTATACGCCTTTTAAATAACGTTTTCAAAACATTTATTGCATAAATCCATGCCTTTTCCTCACCATTTAAAAATCTTTGACATTTGTCAAAGATTTAAACTCATTTCGCTAAAAACGCTACTTCATTTCCACCTCTTTCATCATACACCACTCTCCAAAAATTTCAAGATGTGGCAAATCGTGTGCCAGAATTTTTTTGTGTAATTCAAAAATAACCTGCTGTTAAAAGTTCGATTATGCAGCCGCAGCCTGATCGACAATTCAAGTTTCTCATATTTTTTCGAGCTATCGAAAACTCTTGCTTCAAGACTAACTTGTCGTTATCGAAAACATAAAAAAACAGGATGCCCTATTTACGACATCCTGTTTTTTTTATTTATATTTGCTTTTAATGGTTTCACTTCGTTAAAAATCATCCCGACCCGGGACAAAAAACTCCAGGAACTCCTGATCCTCTTCGCTGACCAGAAAGCCGTGGGTGACGCCACCAGGGATATAGATCGATTCGCCGGGTTCCAGGTGGGTGATTGTTCCTGCAACATTGACATCGGCACAACCGCTGATCATATAATCGATCTGGGCCTGGGGATGGGCATGGCAGGGCGGAATGGTACCGGCTTGCACGGTCATCCGGACCAGCCCGCAGGTACTTTCGCCGACCAGGATCTCTCTGGTTACGGTGGGTGGCAATTTCATGTTCATCTTGCTCAACCTTCTTTCAGATGATAGAAGGTTCGCAGTTCTTCCGGGGTGATTTCGCTTTTCGCCGCGCCGCTAAATTCATAGGCGACCACCCCCCGATCCATCATAATCAGCCGATTGCCATAAGCAATGGCGTCTTCCAGGTGATGGGTGATCATCAATGCGGTCAAATGATCCTTCTCGACAATCCGTTTGGTAAAAGCCATCACGTCATCGGCGGTTTTTGGGTCCAGAGCGGCGGTGTGCTCGTCCAGCAGGATCAGTTCCGGGGGCTTGATGGTACACATAATCAACGCCACCACCTGGCATTGTCCGCCGGAGAGGTTTTTAATTTTAGCGTCCAGCTTGTTTTCCAGACCCATATCGGCCTCAGCCAGTTTGTCCCGGAATATTTCCTTCAAGTTTTTAGTTAGAGCCCAGTTGAAATTCTTGCGGTTCTGCCGGCCATAGGACAGAGCCAGATTTTCGGCCACGGTCAGATTAGGAGCGGTTCCCCGCATCGGGCTCTGGAAAACCCGGCCGATAAATTTGGAGCGTTTATGTTCCGGCATAAAGGTGATGTCTTTTTCATCAAGATAGATATACCCCTCATTAGGCAGGATGGCCCCGCTGATCAGATTGAAAAGGGTCGACTTGCCGGCGCCGTTATTACCTAAAATCGTCACAAACTCACCATCATCGACGGTCAGGTTCAGACCATTCAAAATATGATTATCGACCCCGTTGTCGATGGTGAACTTCTTTCTCAAGTCGCTGATCTTAAGCATGGCGGTCCCTCTTTTTCAATTGATAGTTTTCCTTGTAATACTGATAGGCCGGAATCGCCAGGGCAATGGTGACAATCACGGCGGACAACAGTTTCATGGCATAGGCCGGGAAGATCCGGGTGCTGATGGCCAGGGCCAGGATAAAACGGTAGATCACCGAGCCCAGCAGACAGCTGAACATCCCGGCCAGGATGGTGCGACGGCGGATAAAGGCCTCGCCGATAATCACCGCGGCCAGGCCGACAACCAGCATCCCGGCGCCGGAATTCATGTCGGCGTAACCCTGATCGCATGCTACCAGTCCCCCGCATAAGGCGATCAGACCGTTGCTGATCATCAGACCGACAATTTTATAAAGATCCACACTCATAGATGAGGACCGGGCCATCATTTCATTGTCACCGATGGCACGGATACAGAGGCCGCAGTTGGTTTTGAAAAAAAGCACCAGCACGGTCATGGCAATCACCACAAAAAGCAGCGATACCAGAATCTTGGCCCACTCAAAATCCATCGGCAAGAGCCCGCCGAGCAGATCATAGATGGTGGTGACCCCCAACAGGGTCAGGTTTGATGAGCCCTGCATTACCATCAGATTGATGGTATAGAGGCCGGTCATCGTCAGAATCCCGGACAGAATGGCAGGAATGCGGAGCTTGGTCTGCAACAGGGCCGTGACCAGACCGGCCAGCCCTCCGGCCAGCAGGGCCAGGACTATCCCCAGAACCGGGTGCCCGTTCACCGTTGAAATGGTCATCACGGCCATGCCAAAGACAAAGCTGCCTTCGGCGGTTAAATCCGGGGTGTTTAATACTCTAAAACTGATGTAGATGCCCATCGCAATGAGACTGTAGATGAGTCCCAGTTGCAGGGAACCGATGGCTAATGACATAATATTTCTCCTTTAAGGGTCAGGTTGCTAGGTATTATTTAACCAGCACCGCGGTTTTGCTGAGATCGACTGGTAGCTGAATACCGATAGCGTCAGAAGTGGTCTGGTTGATTACGGTTTCGGTGGCTTCAACAGCGATAGCGGGAATATCGGCCGGGCTTTTGCCGGTTAGGATTTCGATGGCCATATCGGCTGAGGCGGCGCCAATGGCGGCATCACCGATGGCAACGGTGGCCAGAGCGCCGGTGTTTACCATCACGGTAGAGCTGCCGTAGACTGGTTTTTTAGCGGCTTTGGCGGCTTCGGCAACGGTTGGCATGGCGTTCTGGATCACGGAGTCGTTGGGAATAAAGATGGCATCGACCTGGCTTAATAAACCGTCAATGGCCTGTTTAACTTCAGATGAATTGGTGACCACGGCTTCTTTGATTTCATAGCCCTGGGCGGTCATATATGCTTTGGCTTTGTTGACAGTGCTGACGGAATTGACTTCGCTGGTGTTGTAAATAATCCCGAAGGTTTTAATGCCAGGGGTCAACGTTTTTGACAGGTCGACAATTTTGTCGACGGGAATCGGATTGGAGGTTCCGGTGGCATTGTGATCGGGTTTTTCCATGGTGGTGACGATGCCGGCTTTAACCGGATCGGATACAGCGATGAACACCTGGGGTGTTTCAGACTTCATGTTGACAAATGCCTGGGATGCTGGGGTAGCCACGGTGGCGACCAGATCATAACTGCCGTCGGACATTTCCTGGGCAATGGTGTTTAGCGCCGAGGTATCACCCTGGGGATTTTTTACAACGATTTCCATTTCATCTTCTGAGTATCCCTGATCCCGGAGCTGCTGGATAAAGCCGTCCCGCATGGCGTCAAAGGCGCCGTTTTCGATCATCTGAATGACCCCGACTTTTAGTTTCTTATCAGTGGTGCTGCCGCTGGTTCCCGCTGATGCACAGGCCGCCAATGACAGGGTCATGGCCAGGGTTAAAACAATTGCCGTAATTTTCTTGAATACATTCTTTTTCATTTCTTTTTCTCCTCTTTTTTTATTTTTGATTTTATTTTTTGGTATTTTTATTGATTGCTTCCAGTTCCAGAAAGGCTGCTTGCAGCATTTCCCGGGTGATCTGATAGGGGTTGTGGCGGATATCGGCCATCTGGGTGATTGATTCCAGATAGGGTTCCAACTGCCCGTAATCCAGATCCAGATCGGCCAGGGCATGGGGTAATCGGGTTTCGCAATTAAAATTGTAGACCCGCTCAAATTCTTCCCGCTGGCCATCCACCAGCAGCAGGATCAGAATTCCAAAGGCCACGATCTCACCATGAAGGTGGGTTTCATCATCAAAGCCGGGAATATTGGTGAGGGTATAATAGATGGCGTGGGCCAGACCACTGTTATAGTCCGGGGTATGGTCGAGGGTAACCAGAATCGACACCAGGGCAGTAGTGACAATGACAATCATTGCCGCCTGCTCAAAAGCTTCCGTGACAATTTTCTGCTGATTGGCCTGGAGGGCCAACGCCCCGTGTTCAATCACCCCGTCGGCACATTGGCGGCTGATATTCACGCCCATGGCCAGAGCGTGATTCAGGGCTTCGCCCCGGGATGACATGGAGGCCTCATAGTATTTGGCATAGGTATCACCCAGGCCGGCCCAGAGATATTTCACCGGTGCCTCAGCCAGTACCCGGGTCTGGATAAAGGCATGCTTGGGCGGTTCTTTTAAAAACTCCGGTCTTAAAAAGCCGCCGTCCGGGCCGTACATAATCGAAACACTGGTACAGGCAGAGCAGTTGGAGGCGATCGTCGGGAATGAAAAAACCGGTTTTCCCACCTGTTCGGCCACAAATTTCCCGGTATCCAGCACCCGTCCACCGCCGATGGCAAAGATCATTTCGGCATCGGTCGCAGCGATTTCTTTTTGCAGCTTCGCAACATTTTCATAGCTACACTCACCCCCATAGTGCAGGGTTGCTACCACGGTAAGACAACTCTTGCCAATCGCCGCATCCAGCGCTTGGGCCGCCGCCTGATAGCCGTGATCCCCGACAATCAGCACCACCTTTTTGCCATAGTGGGAGCAGACCTCATCAATATGGTCATAGCTCGACTCGCCGACGGTATAGTTTGATAAATTTACACTGTATGTCATCCTGCGTCTCCTTCTTTCTTTTTCCAAAAAACAAAAAACTCCTGTCCTGAAATAGGACAAGAGTTAAAATTCCTGCGGTACCACCTAAATTGATGTCCTCAAGCCAAACTGAGATCCATCCACTTTGAACGTACAAACATACGCTTTCCTGTGATAACGGACGGAACCCCCGTTGAACATTACTAAGCCTGCGGCCGTTCTTTTCACCCTCATGAATCCATTCCCGATGGCGATTGCTGCTGCATTCACACTGTCTGCAACTCACTGAAGCATCTTTCTGATCGGTACTACTTTCAATCAAAGGTTT
>JAQUWM010000100.1 GCA_028692885.1 Acetobacterium sp.
CCATGCTGGCTAGGGAATCGGCCAGTCGGATTATCGATGTGGATCCGGCCGAACTGCCCAACTGGCGACCCCAGCGGATGATTGAAATGTGGCGGGATGTCGATTTTTCCCAGGGCTATCCGCTGTTGTGGGGCGAGGCACTGTCACCCTTTGAATATGAAATCATGAAATACTGCACCGGCAAAAGCACCATCGCCGCTATCGCTGATCTCCTTTATGAGCGATTTGGCAAACCATTTGGCGAAAGGGTAGACGAATTAATGGAGCGGATCATTGAGACCCTGAAAATTTTTGATAAAAAATACTGGCTTCTTGTTGTTCCGTTCTAGAAAAAAGGGTAATAAGATGAAAATACTTCTTTGTAATGTGTCAAAAAAATATGAAACAGGTTCCCATGATTATGTGGGGCTCTTTTATCTGGCCGGAGCGCTGGAAGCAGCCGGGTTTGAGCCCCTGGTTTTTCATGGCAAACCGGAAAATTTGATAGCCGAAGTAAAAAAGAATCAGCCAGATGCCGTCGGCTTTTCCGGTGATTTTGATAATATTCAGCTGATCGAGAATTTGTCAAAAAAAATTAAAACGAACTGGAAGATTCCCGTTATTGTCGGCGGCCCCCAGAGTATTGGGTTAGGGCAGCAATTTCTGGAAGACAGTCAAGCCGATTTTATTTTAAGAGGCGAGGGAGAAGTGTCGTTACCGCTGCTCTTAAAGGCCATTTTAAAAGAAGACGGCGACTTAGAAGATATTAGTGGGCTGGCGATGATCAAGGATGGGATTTTTACCGAAACCCCACCGGTGATCATCGCAGATCTGGATACCCTGCCACTGCCGGCCTATCACGCATCCTTGCATATTAATCACTCCTATGGCAAACTAATTTTTACCGGTCGGGGTTGCCCTTATCAATGTGCCTATTGTGCCCCGAGTCCCGGCAAACACCAGGTTCGACTGAGAAGCATCCCCCTGGTACTGGAAGAAATCAAATTAAACTTACAAAACAATCCGGATTTAAATTATATTATCATCATGGATGACACCTTTACCCTCAACCGCGAGCGGATTGAAGAATTCTGCCGGGGCATGAAGGAAATCAGAAAAGATCGAGAGCTGGTCTGGTATTGCGAATGCCATGTGGGCAGAATAAAAAACTGGATGGATATCCTGCCGATGATGATCGAGGCCGGGCTGATCCGCTTGCAAATTGGCATTGAGTCTGGGGATCAGAAGGTTATTGATCAATATAACAAACATGTGAAAATAGCGGATATTATTGAATTTGTATCCTACGCTACCAACTGTGGCCTGACTCAGATTGCCACCAATTTTATCGTTGGCGGTCCGGAGGAAGAAGAGGGGGCAACCGCTACCCTGATCCAAACCCTGATCGATCAGGCTCCGGGGGTCATTGATATCATCACGGGGTTTTTACGAGCTTATCCCGGCACTCAAATCCTCGAGAATCCGGAAAAATTCAATTTGCAGCTTCACAATCAGTCCGGCCGGTTTTCTGATGATGACTATCCCTTTGTCACACCTCGGGGAAAAAGTCAGGATCAGGTGATGAAAGACCGCCAAGAACTCAATAAGGTGATCCGGCAAAGCATGCAAAAGAAAATCAAAAATCATGAACTGAAACAGCAGGCGGTGATGAAGCAATTTAAAGCCGCTCTGAATTATGGCATCCGCAGTCGCTGGTTTGAGGAAATTGCCGCCAATCCTAGAGCCTATGAATATTACTACGTGCTTTATTTAAGCGAGGGACAGGCATTTGACCCATCACTGGATTTTTCCAGCGATTATCCCCAGCGTACCTTTGAACTGTGGCGCACCATGACCTTTACTGAAGGGTTCCCAAAACTGGATGGCATGGCGCTTTCACCGCTGGAATATGAGCTGTTGCTGCGTTGTGCCGGAAAAAGAAGCCTGGCTGAGATCGAAACCGAATTGTTTGCACTATTTGGTGATCCCTATCAAAACCAGGCCGAATTCCATGGAAAATTAGTTGATATGCTATATCAATTTAATTTTAAATATTGGCTGACTCATTTTGTGATTTAGTCAAAAAATTTTTTAAGGAGGAAGAACATGAGTATTGATGGTGCAAAAGCATTGGCCGCAAAAGTATTAACCGATGAGGCGTTGGCAAAACAACTGGATGCTGCTAAAACAGAAGCAGAATTTGACGCAGTGGTGGCAAAATTAGGTTACAGCTGTACTGCAGCTGAATTTGATGCTGCGTTTAAAGAAGCACAGGCAAAACAACCAATCAGTGATGATCAATTGGATCAAGCTGCTGGTGGGTTAAGTATTGTTGGCGTGGATTACGCCTTTACAGCAACACAAACAGCTAGATCTTAATAACCAAAGAAGGGAATTTTCCCCTTCGAAGTGCTGACTGGAGGGCTACAGTCAGCACTTCAAAGGGGGATGTACACATGGAACTATTACTAATCAAATCACACCGCTATGTCAGTGGTTATATTCCCGGCAGCAATCTGGGGATGAATATACTGATCCAACTCTTAAGGCAAAAGGGCTATCAGGTCGAGATGTTTCAGGGCTATGCTAAAGAAGCGCTGGATTATGTCAAGGGACTGATGGAAAAAGAGGACAAGCCAAAAATCATCGGTTTCTACTGTGATTTTAACAATGTACACTGGGTGAAAACCTTTGCTCAGGAAGTGAAAAAAAGCTATCCTGAGGTGATCCTGCTGGCGGGAGGTCCGCAAACATCAGGAATGGATGCCGAATTTCTGAAACAAACAGCGATTGAGGCGGCCTGTATCGGCGAGGGTGAAGAAACGATTCTGGAATTGATGGATTATTTCATCAAAAAGAAAGGTTCACTCCAAGCGATTCAGGGGATTACTTATCTCGATGAAACGGGAAGCCTGGTGGAAACACCGCCACGAAAGCCGCCGGAAGAATTGGATGACATTCCCTGGCCGGACATTACCCTGACCAACGACTATAAACATTATGGACTGCTGCCGATTTTAACCGGTCGGGGCTGCCCCTTTGGCTGCACCTTCTGCTATGAAGGAGCCAATGCCAAACGGGTCCGCCGCCACTCGGTTCCGTCCCTGATGACGGAAATCCGGGGGAATTTTGAACGGGATCCGGCGATTAATTACATTAACTTTCTGGATGATACCTTTACCCTGGATCACAAGCGGGTCAATCAGATTTGCGAAGAAATCAAAGAAATCCGCAAAGACTATGATTTTGTCTGGTTTGCCAGTGCCCATATTTCGACCATTGATAAACACCGAGAAATGGCCAGGAACCTGGCCGAAGCTGGTCTTAAAAAGATTTTTTTTGGGCTGGAATCCGGCAGTGATCAGGTTTTAAAGAGCTATAATAAAAAAATAACCCGAAAAATGGCCGTTGATGTCATTGACCACTGTGTTGAATCGGGTATTCACGGCATCTCCGGCAATATTATTATTGGCGGGCCCCATGAAACCCGGGATACCATAGCAGAATCCGAAGATTTGATTATGGAACTGCTCCACCGGGCCCCGGGTCAGTTTGAGACGGCCTATTTTTCATTTTTGCCCTATCCCAAAACCCCCATTACCCTTAATCCGGAGAAATTCGGGATGTCTATCTATGAGGAGCTGATTGATTGCTGCAATGAGGATATTCCCCTTTCCCGCACCAAAGAACTGGACTTTATTGATTTGATCAATATTCGCTTACAGGCCAACAAACGGCTTCAAAATGAAATGCGCAAAATTTATTTTGACGGCAAAATTCCCGAAGCAGTGATTCTGGATTCCTACCGGCTGGGCCGCCAATATGGGGTTTTTACCCGTTGGAACGATTATGTCTATAAAAATATACCCATTGATGATGCCTACTGGAAAATGCGGGCCTCGGATGAGTATGTTATTAATGCTCAACTGGGAAGCAATGATCAAGCGGCCATTGTCCACCGTACCTTCGAACTGTGGCTTTACACTGATGTCAGTGGCGAAAAACCACAGATATTTGATCAGGTCCTGGATGAAATCGACTATGTCTTGTTGAAATTATGCAATGGCAAACTTTCCAAAATAGAAATCCTGAAACAGGGCCAAATGGAACTGGACCCCCAGGGAAAGAATGCTGATTTCTACCACCAGGCGGAACAATCCCTGAATAAAATGGAGGGGAATAAGTGGATTTTATACCGGAAACCCTAATTGAAAAACCCGAAGTTCTGTTGGTTTACACCCAACGGATGGTCCGGGGCCGGACCTTTGAAATGATTGAAAATCTGGGGATTTTAACCCTGGCGGCCCAACTCAACGCCAATGGCTTTGAAGCAAAAGCTTATACCGGGATTACCACCGACGCCGTTAAAACCATTGAAAAAATGAAAGACCGCCTGTTTGCGGTCTGCTTCTACTGTGATTTTGATAATCGCTCAGCGGTGGCGGCCATCATTAACTATTTAAAAAAGCATTATGATTTTTATGTGGTTCTGGGCGGTCCTCAAACCCTGCATATGACCGAAAAAGATCTGGATACGTATCAGGCCGATGGCATTATCAAAGGTGAGGGCGAAGAAAGTCTGTTAACCTGGCTGAGTGCTAGGGTCCAGGGTGAAGCGCTGTACGTTCCGGGAGAACTTCGCAAATCCCAAAATGCCGATTACGTCTACCTGGAAGATTTTTCAAAATATAAGTTGCCCCGCAACGAGGATGTGCTTGATTATCAGGAACGGCCACTGTTGTCGGTAATTACGGCACGGGGTTGTCCCTATCGCTGTGCCTTCTGTTTTGAGGGCGGGAATTCTAAAAATTTGCGAATGCGAAGCGCGGAAGCGGTGCTGGGCGAAATAGCCGCCCGCTTAAAAAACAGTCAACGCCCCCGATACCTGTTTTTTTGCGATGATACCTTCACCACCAATCCGGTTAGACTGAAGCAGATCTTGGCCGGTTTGCGAACGCTTCGAAAGAAATATGATTTTGTCTGGTTTTGCGAAGGCCATCCCGGATTTCTGGTGAAACACCCTGAGCTGATTCGCGAAATGATCGAGAGCGGCATGGTGCGGATGCAGATCGGTATGGAATCAGGGGTGGAAGCGGTGCTGAAAGCCTATGGCAAACAGGCCAGTCCTGAGGATATAAAAAGGGTGGTCACGATCTGCTACGACGCCGGATTACCTCAATTAACCGGGAATTATATTATCGGCGGGGCCTTTGAAAACGCTGCAACCCTGGCCGAGACCACCAAAAAAGCATTAGAATTACTGGAGCTGGCGCCGGGGATGCTGGACTTATCGACAACCTTTATGATGCCCCTGCCTGGTACCCAAATTTATAATCATCCCGAAAAATTCGGAATTGTTCTGGAAGACCGGGAATGCCTGACCAATCTTGAGGATTTTCCGGTTAATCATACCCGAGAGTTATCGCTGCCGGAAGTCTGTATGGGTCGTTCCCGGTTTATCACCGCCGTTTCCAATAAAATGAAGGACCAGTTTGAAAAGGGTCTGATTTCCCAAGATCGGATCAAAGCAGATTTCAAGCTGGCGTTTAATTATGGTATTGCGGCTGGATACCTTAAATTTATTTATGCCAAAGACGAGATCATGGTGGCGTACTATCAAAAACTGATTGAGTACAAAGGCCTGTTGAAAGAATGGCATAAATTAGATGAGGAAGAAAGAAATACCTGGATTATCCAAAAGATAGCAGATTTTTCGATGTTGGATTTGAATACCCTCAGTCAAACCGAAATTGATATACTCGGCTGTTCCGGAAAATTTACCATCACAGAAATGGCAGAAAAATTTAATCTGTCTGCCGGGGAACTAAGCAAGCTATTGGTGAAAATGAGTGACAAGCATTTGATTTTATTTTCAGCGTTTATTTAGCATTTATTTAGACTAAGAATTATCCAAACGTAAGGAGAAGGTTATGAAAAAACACCTTATGATATTATCGATACTAGCTATCGTATTCAGCGGTGGATTGCTCTGCTTTGGCTGCACGGCGGAAACCGCCAAAACCAGCACCCTGTCTGTGGATGTGGTTTATCCCTTCTCTGAGGCGTACAGTGCATCCTTCAAAAATGGCATCGAACTGGCCGCCAAGGAGATCAATGACCAGGGTGGGATCCTCAATCAAACCATTGAGATCAATTACAATGATGATGGCAATAACACCAATACCGCCGTGGAAGTAGCGACCCGAATTGCTGAAAAGCCGGGCTTCCCGATTGTCATCGGACATCGGAGTACCGATGATGTACTGAAGGTGGGGAGTATCTATAACCAGAATAGCAAGCTGCTGTTTGCGCCGATTATCGCCAGTTCGAAATTGAATATGGCTGAAAATGAGGGCGCCTATCTCTGCGCCCCATCGGATGATGCCATGGCCAATGAAATGGTCAACAGTATGGCGGCCCAGGGCATCCGCCGGATCGCCGTTGTTCATACTGCCGGCAATACCTATGGCAAAGATTATATTCAAAAAGTTGAAGAACACGCCGGTGAAGCCGGCATCGAAATTGTCGATGCGGTGTCTTATCTGCCAAATCTTGATTATTTCCGTTATTATCTAAAAAAATGGGACAGTCTGGGCGCCCAGGCCATCGTCACCGCCTGTGTCGGCGATGATATCACGGCACTGTACGGGTATCTGGAAAAAACCGGTAATACCCGGCCAATTTTTGCCAGCTATGATATTGAAATTCAGCCCTATACAATCCCCCAGAGTATGAAAAACCTGACCCAGGTCACCAGTTATTTTAACAATACCGCCACAGCTGGACCAGAAGCCGCATTTATCCAGGCCTATCAGCAGGCCTATGGGAAGAACCCGGATTTACCGGCGGCCCAGGCCTACATGAACATGCACCTGGCGGCAGCTGCAGCGAATGCGGCCCAGAGCCTGGACGCCGCGGCCATTAAAAAAGTACTGGGAGAAAACAGTTTTGATACTGTTTATGGCAGTTTAAGCTTTGACAAACGACTGATCAATGGGATTCCGGTGTTCCAGAAGAGCTATGTCAATGATCAATTAGTGCCCAGGGACAACTTGACGGGAGGAGGACAAAGCGGTGAGTAAATCCATTTTTCGGAATAAAGAGGATAAAAGCACTAAAAAAAGCGAACACGCAGCCCTGATGACCGTCATCGGACCGGGGAATCTGCTGATTTTGCTGGGGATCATCATTTTCTTAGTCGGCGTAATCATCTATTCGATAACAGTCCCCATTAACATCACCACCACCTTGGATGCGGTAGTATCCTATGGTGAGGGAAACGTTGACGTGGTGGTTGAAAATGAAGGGATCCTGTCCCAGCTCAGTGTTTCCAATGGCGATTATGTAAAAAGGGGCGATCTGCTGGGCGTATTGACCACCGAGGGGACTGCCGCTCAGATCACCAATGGCGCACTGTTAACAGAAGAAGAAAAAAGCAAGGTTAAACGGCAAACCATGATTGTCGCCATGGAAAGCGGTGTGGTGGCAGGACTGCGTTTTGAGGACGGGGCTTTTTTGCCGAAAAACTCGACCTTATGCCAAATCGTCAAACGGGAAAATGAAGATACCACAGTGGTAATTCAGGCCTATTCCAGCTATGAAGGCGCCATTAATGTTAAGCAGGGTGATCGGGTTTTTGTTGCCCTGGAATCAGTAAACAATGATAAGTATGGATATTTAAGAGGGATTGTCCGAAGTGTTCAGCTCAGTGGATTGTCTCAGGATCAAGAAAGCCCGATTGAGATGCTGATTATTATTGATCCCAAGGTTAATGATCAGGGGGATTATATCTGGACCAAAGAAAACAATGATTTTA
>JAQUWM010000019.1 GCA_028692885.1 Acetobacterium sp.
CTTCAAAGCCCGGGTCCACCCAGCCGGCATTCTGAATAAATAACCCCATCCGACCAATCGAGCTACGGCCTTCGACAAAGGCGGTCAGATTGCAGGGCAGCTTGATATATTCCATGGTGGTTGCCAACAGGAAAGAATTAGATGGAATAATGATCTCATCCGCTTCCATCGAAATATACTTAATTTCATCCGTCAGCGTCATCGTCTCAAAATTATTTTCATCCAGCTTTAAAAAACTGCTGCCCAAGCGAATATCCACCGAGGCTGGTTGCACCTGGCCCTGTTCCAGTGGGTCGATGATCAGCTCACCACTTTCTAAATATTTATAAATGGTTCTATCCGATAAAATCATGTCTCCTCCAAAATTTCCAAATTCAGTTTATCCGTAAAATTTTCCTATTAATTGTATTATGGGTGATCTAAAATGACAAGATGATTCTTTAAACAGTCTTACTATATCCGTTGGATTAAATATTTAATGTAGGGGCGATCTGTGATCGCCCGCACACCACACAATTGCTTTAATTCAACTGATATCGCTGCTGTTATACTATATCATTTCCAGGTATGGGCCTAGCCTTGGTCATCGCTGATCTCCCGGATGGTGTTGACGCTTATTATAGCGTCACGATGGTCACCCCGGAGCCGCCTTCATTCATGGCGCCCAGACGGAAATCTTCGATTAGGGGGTTTCCTTTTAAGTACTCATGAATGATCTCCCGGAGTCTTCCGGTGCCCTTGCCATGGACAATCACAATCTGCTTGTTGCCTGAAAGCATGGCGTCACCGATCATCTTATCGACCAAATACAGCGACTCTTCGCCATTTTTTCCCCGGAGATCGAGCTTGGTATCCATCACGTGACGATCCACCTTTTTATAGGTTACCTTTTTCTCTTCCGGCTTTGCCAGCGCCGTTGAGACACTCAGGTCACCGACGTCAACCTTCAGCTTAATCATCTCTGCCTGAACCATGGCTTTGTTTTCATTGGGAAGCAGGTTTAAGACCTCACCTTCCCGGCGCAGGCTGTTAATATAAACTTTCATCCCAACACTGAGATCGTCTATTTCCAGGGCCGCCCCCTGATAATCTTTAGGTCGGCTGCCAAATTGATAAATGTTTTTCTCTTTTTCTTTAATACGCTTACGAATCGCTTCCAATTCCTTATTATCTTTAACCGCGCTGGTCGTGGTTTCCTGAATGGTTCGGATTTCCCGGTAAATTTCCTCAGTTTCGGCCCGGGTTTTCTTAACGATTTGCATGGCTTCTTCCTGAGCTTTTTGGAGCAGCGCTTTTTGTTCCTCGGCAAACTTCTGCTTTTCCTGATCCATTTGCCGTTTCAGGGCTTCGGTTTCCTGCTTCAGGCGAATAATGGCATCATGTTCGGCTTCGGTGCGACGACGCTTTTCATCTATTTTTATCAGGGTTTCTTCAAAGCGGATGGCTTCATTCTTGATCAGGTCGCGGGCATTTTCAATGACATCATCACCAAGCCCCAATCGCATCGCGATTTCAAAGGCATTGGATTTACCCGGCACTCCAATTAACAGGCGATAGGTCGGTCTCAGCGTTTTGACATCAAATTCGACACTGGCATTGACCACCCCCGGAGTGACCAGGGCGTATTCCTTAAGCTCGCTGTAATGGGTGGTGGATACACTGGTTACTTTGCGCAAATGCAGGGCATTAAGAATCGAAATGGCCAGAGCAGCCCCTTCGGTAGGGTCCGTACCGGCGCCCAGTTCGTCAAATAATACCAGTGAATTATAATCCGCTTTGTTCATAATCTCAACGATATTGGTCATATGGGAAGAAAAGGTACTGAGGCTCTGCTCAATGCTTTGTTCATCCCCGATATCCGCAAAGATATCGGCAAAAATCCGGGTTTTACTACCTTCCCGAACCGGGACAAACAGCCCTGACTGCACCATCAGGTTCAACAGACCGATGGTTTTTAAGGAGACCGTTTTCCCACCGGTATTTGGCCCGGTGATAACCATGGTGTCAATGCCTTCTTCAAAATAAATATCCGAGGCGATGACCTGATCTTCGGGAATCAGCGGATGCTTGGCCCGTAACAGCTCAATGACACCCGTTTCGGTGACACTGGTGCGGACGCCATTGATGGTCAGACCGTACTTGCCTTTGCCAAACTGAAAATCCAGATCCACCAGCACATCATAATTACAGATAATCTCATCCCGCTGATCAGCCACCTTCTCGGTGAGATCTTTGAGAATCCTGACGATTTCCTGTTCTTCTTCGGTGACCAGAATTTTGATATCGTTGTTCAGTTCCACCACCGCCATCGGTTCAATAAAGAGGGTCGCGCCACTGGCCGACTTATCCAGCACAATCCCGGGCACCTGGCTGCGGTATTCCTGCTTGACAGGAATAACATAGCGGTTATTCCGGATGGTCACGATTTTTTCCTGGAGTATTTTTTCATAGGCGGTCGAGCTGATCATATGGCTTAGTTTTTCAGTTATCCGCTTGTATTTAAACTGCATCTCCCGTCGAATCCGGGACAGTTCCCGGGAGGCGTTGTCGGCCATTTCTTCCGGTCCCAGTATTTTGCGGCTGATTTCTTTTTCCAGCTCTTCGCAGGTTTCCAGCGCAGAAAACAGATCCCTGAGTAAAATCAGCGTATCCATCTGCGTATCGCTATGGTAATAGTTATCCATATCCCGGGCGATCCGCAGCAGGGTGGCAATCGACAACAGTTCTTTCATCGACAGCATCGAGCCAATCGCGGCCCGCTTGACGTAATCACTGGTATTGGGCACATCTGCCAGGGGCGGACGGCCGTTGCGGAGGATCATCCCGAGACTTTCGTTGGTTAAATCAAGGCCCCGATTGACTGCCGTCAGGCTTTCCAGCGGTAATAGATTTTTCGCCTGATCCTTCCCACCCTGGGTGACGCAATGCTCACCCAGACTTTTTAATATTTTATGATATTCCAAGACCTTCAAACTTCTCTGATCCATGTATTTATTTCACTCCTCTATTTTACGCCTCGTCTAAAACTTCCGCGGGTGGTTCCCTCGGTCCCAAGCCCTTCGGGAAGACCCCAATGTTTGTCATAAATTCCCTGACTATAATAGCCGATGATGGTCCTTAACTTTTCCATACTTTCGTTATGATGCTGGATTCGCCAGGTGTCCACACCTTTTAATTCCAGGATTTCTTCCCTTAAAAATAAGGTATCGCCATTATAGACATGAATCAGTCCCTGGTCATCCCGTTCCACCGGGAAGGCAAATCCGCGCTCATCCACCAGCTTACTGGTCATTTCCTGACGGCACAAACCTGTTGTTCCTTTTTTCTTTTCCAGGCAGTTTTTACAGCCAAACAGACATTTTTTGCTGACCATCAGCTCCTGCGAACCGTAAACTGTTAAAACCATGGCAATCTCAGCATGCTCGCTTATTTCTTTCAGCTCGGTTTCCATGAGTTCCGGCGATAACACGCCGCCACCGATGCCCCACTCTTTTAATGCCCGGGTTGCCAGGGTATTAAACAGGTTAAACGACTGATCAGCCTCTAAATAAGATGATGTTTTATTTAGCAGATGCAGGGCTTCATAATTGCCAATTAAAAAGCCATCCTGATTCATCTCTTTGGTCACTATGCGACGTACTTTTTTAGTCGATTCGTCATCCATTATTTTAGGTGTCTTCAGTAGCACTGCGATGCCCAGATCCTTTAAGAGGGCGGTCTTTTCTGCGACACCCTCCCCAAGCAATGGCAGCACAACCTGATCCAGACCCAGTCCATCCAAAAGCGTTAAAAACTGGCTATCCGGCATTTTTTCGAATGCCAATGAAACCCGTTTTTTCGCGTCTGCTAATTGCAGCTTCTTAAATCGATCTGACTGACCCGCCAGTTCTTGCTCCAGCGGCACGATCGTAATGGTCTGATTTAACTCTTGCGTATTTCCGGCATTTTTTTCAGCGTCTGCCTGAGCCTCTGCCAGTTTAAGCAATACTTCTTTGCGCAGCGTGTTTAACTGGCTGCGGGATAGAAACACCTGATCATCCAACGCCATGGAAATAGTCCCCAGTTCATAACCGGTGCCGCCGATCCGGGAAATTTGCTCCCGGACCATCGCTTCATCAATGGGATTTTTCAGCGGTGCTTCGGGACTAAAAGCGGCTATATAATTGACCGCATACCCCTGGCTGAAAGCTGCTATTGCTGCCGGTTTGCCCAGCTTGAGGAGCAGTTTAAAATTCACTGTGGCGCCTGGTTGATCAAGGGATTGGGCGCCCAATTGTTTAAGGCTGTCCATTAAGTTTTTATCGAGATTTTTATAAAGCGGGGTCCCTGGTGAAACCCCATAGCGACAGGGAATAGTCACGGTTTCGCCACCAAGGCCTTGTTCCAGCCGGCGGCCGGCCGGGGTGAAAATTGCATCCACCTTGGTCCCCGTTTTGCCGTCCTCACCAAAAGATAAGCCATCCCCGACATGAAGCTGGGCATCCTCATTGAGACGAATCCCCAGAGGCTGATAGGCACTTTTATGATTCTGGTTTTTAGCAGCTTTAGCAAGGCTGACAACCTGGCCAATTAAAACGCCCCGATTCTTGCCCACCTGGGCATTGAGGAGATCCGCTTCATTAAAAAGGTGACCCCTGGTGAAATCCCGGTTAAACACCTGCATGACTGCCTGATTATCAACCGTTTTGGTTGTCTTATCTCCGACTGCGGCATCGATGCCTTCCCGATAAGCCCGGGTGATCCCATAAACGTATTCGGGTGTTTTCATTCGGCCTTCTATTTTTAAGGAGTCCACACCCGAAGCGATGATTGTCTCCAGGTCGTCCAACGTATTTAAGTCCTTGGGACTGAGGAGATAGCCATCCTGAACCAGTCGATTGTTCTCATCAAACAGCCGATAATTCTTTCGACAGGGTTGGGCGCAGAGACCCCGGTTGCCGCTACGACCGCCAATCATACTGCTCATCAGACACTGGCCGGAATAGGCGTAGCACAAGGCTCCATGAGTGAATATCTTTAATTCAACCTTAGTTTTTTTCTTAATTTCAGCTACCTGGGTTAATGGCATTTCCCGAGGCAGCACCACCCGGGAAAAACCAAGTTCCTGGAAAAACAGTACCCCTTCCACGCCATAAACAGAAGCCTGGGTGCTGGTCTGGAGTTTGAATTCGGGAAAATAATGACGGATTAAATAAATAAGTCCCATATCCTGAACAATCAGGCCGTCAAGATTAAGGGTTTTCAGAAAATTAAGGGTATTGACCAACTCCCCCATTTCGCTGTTTTTAATTAATATATTCAAGGTGACGTAGACTTTCACCTGATGGCTATGACAAAGGGTGACCGCCGCTTTTATTTCTTCATCCGTCATATTTTCAGCATTGCGACGGGCATTAAAAGATTTGCCACCAAAATAGACTGCATCCGCCCCGCCATTGATGGCCGCAATCACCGCTTCCATTGTTCCGGCCGGTGCCAGCAGTTCTGGTTTTTTATTCATTCTTACCTCATGTTCTTATTAATCGATGTTTCACGTAACTTCTATGCAATTGATTATTATAACATATGTAGATAAAATAAAGAAGATTTGATATTCTTTTTCGTTCTTTAATTCATTTATTATCGATCGCCTTATTAATCTTGAAAAATCCGGGTAAAAAAAGTATCATAACTAAATGGATTTAATTGCAAACTGAAAAGAGGAGATGAGTCATTAATGAAAATTTCAATCTTAACCTTGGGAACCCGTGGCGATGTTCAACCTTTTGTCGCCCTGGCCCAAAAAGCGTTGGAAAAAGGGCATCAGGCCGTGATCTGTACCGGAAAAACATTCAAGCCATTTATTGAAGAAGCCGGCATCGAATTTAAAGAAGCTGCCAGTGATCTGATGGCGATGCTGGAAACCGAGGAAGGACAAATGGTTTTCAAACATGCTCTGCACCACCCATTTCGCACCAAAAAATATCTGGATGAAGTGGTCAATCCGGCCTTTCGACAAACCCTCGATCAATTCTATGATGCTGCCCAGGGATCTGATGTGATCCTCTATCATCCCAAGGCTTTCGGTGCTCCGGATATTGCCGAAGCTCTCGACATTCCCTGTATCAGCATTCCCCCGGTGCCGATTACCTTTCCGATTGATGAATTTCCCAACCTGGCCATCTCGCCAACCAAAAATCTCGGAAAGCGATTGAATCTCTGGACCTACTCGGTGATTGCCCAAGCCGAGCGATCAAGCATCAAAGAGGTCAATGATTTCAGACAAAAAACCTTGCATCTGCCCAAACGTCAAAGCGGACTCTACACCTTTTCCCTGAATGGTCAAGTCATCCCGATCATTTATCCGATCAGCAAGGCCTTATTTCCAGAAGTCACAAGCTGGGAGGGTCGGGTTCTGACACCTGGCTTTTTTTATCTTGATTCCCAAACAGAGCACCTCGATTCGACATTAACTGCCTTTTTAAACTCGGGACCAGCACCGATTATCATCTCGTTTAGCAGTATGCCCCTTAAAACTCCGGAACAATTTAAGAACCGTCTACAGGAAGCCCTTCATGCCACCCATCAGCGGGGCATCCTTTTATCTGGCAACAGCGGTTTTCACTTTGATGAGAATGAGCATCTGCTGACCATCAATGCCGCGCCCCATTCATTGTTGTTTCCCCATGGCAAAGGGATCGTCCATCATGGCGGCGTAGGAACCATGGCGGCGGCCATCAAGAGCGGCAAACCACAGTTGATTATCCCCTTTTCGGTGGATCAACCCTTCTGGGCCAACCGCCTCTATCAACAGGGGTATGCACTAAAACCGCTAAAGGAAACCCAGGTCACGACACAAGCTCTGATCCAACGCTTCATTGCGTTTGAAGAAGAGGCCATCCAATCAAAGGCCCAAGCCCTGAAGGCCATCATCGATCAGGAAAATGGAACTGAAACTGCCCTTGCGTTTATCGAGAACCATTGCCGTGGTAATGTGAAGGGCCGTCGATAAAACAACTCTCATTTATTCTCCATCTAAAAAAGCAGCTCCGGTTGTTCACCGGAGCTGCTTTTAAATGGTTCATACCATTATTAAATCTATTTATTCAATATGATAATCCTCATAGCCTCTTTTCACTTTTTTGATTTCAGTATAGGTTCGTTTCATACCAATCGACTGGATCACTAAAAACAAACCGAATATACCAAAAGCAACACCAACAAGCATAACAATAATGGTTGCCGGGCCCATCGGATTAATAAAAGCGTAGATTCCAAACCCAATTAATGCCACACCCATGATGATTTTAACAATTCTACCCACGTTTCCGGAATTTGCTGAAATAATCAGTAGAAAGATTCCGGTAATAATGGCCCAGATACCAATGATGATAATGAAAAATGCTACAATCACACTGGGTATCAGTAAAAAAATAGCGCAGATGATCAGATCAAAGATACCTCTTCCCAGACTGAAACCCATATTGGCACCATACTTGTACCGCATCATCAATGCCGAGACGATATAAACAACTCCCATAAAACCACGATACACACCAAAAACAAAAACCAGCAGCGTAATAGCATGATTGCTGAAAAAAACAGCAAATATGCTCAACGCAATAAAACAAAGCCCATCCAGTAGCATCAGCCACCACTTGCCATAAGATCGTTCCAGGATATCAATCCCCAGGGATTTCACTTCACTTTGATTCATATGATCACCTCCGTCATTTTTTTGCGACTATTTCTTATTCTTTTTCCAGTATTGCAACAACTCGGTCAAGAACCTGACCAGCCCGCAGCTTAACCGGGTTACATGCGACGATCTCATCGCGATGGTATTTTTTGATATAGTCGCAATCGAGACTGCCGAACTCTTTTTGAAATTCTTCGACGAGGAGTTTTGCCGCTCTAGTCATTTTCGCTTGCTCCGATGGTCGCTCTTCTGTATACATCGCACCCAAAGCCGCTAATGAACCGGAGAAAGCGCCGCAGGTTCTTTCCGAATAAAACCCGGCGCCGAATCCCTGAAGCATCCGAAAACTTTCTTCTGGAAGATTAATTTCGTATTTGTCATTGGCAGCCCGAAGCAGAGCCTCGGCGCAATTCATATGATAGCAAGATTGTTCTTCAACTGGTTTATCTTTTCCAAAAGCATTATAGATTTCGATATATTGTTCCATCTTTATCCTCCCGCTGATTTGATTCCCAAATTAATAAAAGGGCACATCCAAAGCAAATTATGATTTACCGTCTTGATGTACCCATAATTGATTTCAATACGCATGTAGCGCATAAAATTTTAAGTTTCTGTGTTTATATCCTGATTATTTTTCGTTTTAGAGATTGCTCTTGAGTTTTTCTACCATGTCCAGCCGTTCCCAGGGCAGATCCAGATCGGTTCGTCCGAAATGGCCATAGGCAGCCGTTTGTTTGTAAATAGGGGCTCTCAAGCCAAGGTTTTTGATAATCGCCGCTGGTCTTAAATCAAAATTTTCCTGAATCAGGGCAATAATTTTGTCGTCTTCAATTTTACCAGTCCCAAAGGTATCCACGTAAATTGAAACCGGGGTGGCCACACCGATGGCATAGGCCAGTTCAACCTCGCATTTATCAGCCAGACCAGCGGCAACAATATTTTTTGCCACGTGTCGGGCGGCATAAGCTCCGGATCGATCCACTTTTGTTGGATCCTTTCCGGAAAAAGCGCCACCGCCATGACGGCCATAACCACCATAGGTATCAACGATAATCTTACGTCCGGTTAATCCACAGTCTCCTTGAGGTCCGCCAATGACAAAACGTCCGGTCGGATTAACAAAATATTTTGTATCGGCATCGAGCAAGGCCGGATCAATCACTACCTTAATGACTTTTTCAATCATATCCTGCTCAATCGTTTCTGAGGACACATCGCAGCTATGTTGGGTGGAAATAACCACGGCATCAATCCGTGTTGGTACGCCATCATTATATTCCACCGTTACCTGAGTTTTTCCGTCTGGTCGTAAATAATCAACTATTTTTTCTTTGCGAATAGTGGTAAGTCGTTTGGCCAGCTGATGAGCCAGAGAAATTGGCAATGGCATTAATTCTGGGGTTTCATTGCAGGCAAAGCCGAACATCATGCCCTGATCGCCAGCGCCAGTGCCAAGATCGGCCTCCGTCAATTCCCCTTTTTTTGATTCCATTCCTTCATCCACACCCATGGCAATATCGGCTGATTGTTCATCGATTGCGGTGATAACGGAGCAGGTATCACAGTCAAAGCCGTATTTTGCCCGGTCATAACCAATTTCCCGAACTGTCTCTCTGACCAGTTTAGGAATATCGACATAGCAGGAGGTGGTAACCTCGCCAGCGACCAGTACCAATCCTGTGGTAACAAGTGTTTCGCAGGCAACCCGAGCCATCGAATCCTGCTCGAAAATAGCATCCAGAACGGCATCAGATATCTGATCACAAATCTTATCGGGATGGCCTTCGGTCACTGATTCAGAGGTAAATAATTTTTTCATTTTGTTCTCCTTTTTTAATGTAATGTCCATTTACCTGATCGCTTTCATGATAATCACGAACGTTGATAATGAAAAAGCCTCATCTAATGACGAGGCTAATGTTCACATTAAATCCCATCATTGCGAAAATATCGCAGGTATTGGCACCATGCATATGCTGGTTGCCGGGTTTCATCGGGCCTGTCCCTCCACCTCTCTGGATAGGTAAATATTCAATTACTTTTTTTTAAATCATACACATCATTATTTTCTTTGTCAAGCATTTTATTTCTGACTAAAGTTTTCTACCAACCTTGGGCTCTAAAGCAATTTCATAATCATCTTTGCGGTTAACTTATAAGACCGTACAACCGCTATCGGTAATCACCACGTCATCTTCAATCCGGATGCCAATCCCCAGCTTTTCCAGATATAAACCCGGTTCCACCGTCATCACCATCCCCGGCGCCAAAATCAAGTCCCCTTCGGGACGAACATCATGGGTATCCAAACCCAACGAGTGGCCAATACCATGATAATAAAATTCCGTGATATCATTATTTTCGGGAACAAAACCGGCACTGCAGCATTTTTCCAGAAACAGCTCTTTGGTCAGATTCTGCAGATCTTTCATCACTGCTCCCGGTTTGTAGGCTTTGAACATTTCCTTTTGAACCGCATCGACAATTCCATAGAGTTTTCCCTGCTGAGCTGTCATTTCCCCGTTAACCGCAAAGGTTCGGCTGATGTCGCCGCAGTAGCCATCCACTCGGGCGCCCAAGTCAAAGAGAACCAGATCGCCTGATTTTAAGGGACAGCGATTGGACACATAATGCAAAACGGTAGCATTCTCCCCTGATGCGACAATGGTTTCAAAGGCTAACCCCTCAGTTCCTGCTTTTTTGACAAAATACTCAAAAAAAGCAGCTAGCTGATATTCGTAGGTGCCCGGTTTGATCAATGCCTGCATTTCGCCGATGGCTTGCTTGGTAACAGCATTGGCCCTAGCAATGGCATTGATTTCTTCTGCGGTTTTGATCAGCCGCAGCTCTGCCAAAATAGGGTGCAGATCCTTTACTTTGCACTGCTTTAAGATCTTTTGAAGTCCTTCATCTTCAGTTCTAAAATTCTGATGTTGTGGCACTTTAAAATCAAAATACAATAATTGAAGCGATCCTGACCGGGCAATCTGTTGGGGTAGATCTTTGACATAATAGATTTCATCAATTCCCGAAACCACTTTTGCCTCAGTGCGGCTGATCTTTTTACCGACCCATTTTTCTTTTAACGGATCCGCTGCTACAATAAAAAGTTGCCAGGACAGCTCGCCATGATGATCTTTGGTCATGGCAAGCACCACCTCCGGCTCGCGAATACCAGTCAAATAATAAAAATTATTGTTGGCAAAAAAAGGATAGTTGGCATCCGCAGTCATTGCTATTTCCCGGCCTGAAAATAGGATGGTCAGACTGTTGTGTTCCAGTTGTTCTGCCATTTTTTTTCTGTTTTCCTGATAAAAACTTTGTGATAGTGCCATTACTACTCCTGTTATCTAAAATAAAGACAGTCCGCCCGCCACTAAGGCCGTGACAATAATACCCGCCGTCGCCGATCCCAGGGTTACCGAGATCATACTGTGCTTAAAATCCAATCCGATCAGCGAGGCGGCCAGACAGCCTGTCCAAACCCCAGTTCCCGGCAAGGGAATGGCCACAAAAACAAACAAACCCCAAAACTCATACTGGGTCAATTTATCTGATTTTTTGATTCCTTTTGCAATAATCCAGTTGGCCATCTTCCCGAATACTTTGGTTCCCGACATCCATTTCAGGATGGCTGGAATAAACATCAGGATAAACGGCGCCGGGATGATGCTCCCCAATACCCCCAACAAATATGCCTGTAAGTAGGGCATATCATAGGCTAGAATCGCCAATGGAATGGCACCTCTAAGCTCGACTACAGGAATGGCAGAAATAACAATAATCTCCAACCAATCTGGTAAAAATGCCAAAAAATTAATAATTGCCTGTTGCATATAAACAAATCTCCTTTTAATCTCTCCTATTAAATGTTAGAATGACTATAGAATGCCATTAAGACTATATTGTACCTTTTATGAATGCTTTTGACAAGTATCGGTTAAGGGACGGTTTCATTCGGCATCATGATAAAAACAGGAGAACCCAATGAAAAAAATTCTTGGTCCCCTTCGCCGGGGGGTTGAAAAATATCAAATGATCAAACCCGGAGACCGCATTGCCGTCGGTCTGTCCGGTGGTAAAGACAGCACAGCACTGCTTTATGCCATGAAGCGCTTTCAGACCTTTTCCCCGGTCCCCTTTGAACTGGAAGGAATTACCCTCGACATGGGCTTTGGCGGCATGGATCTGACCCCATTGGTTGATTTGTGTGCCAGACTTGATATTCCCTATACCATCAAAAAAACCTTAATTGGCCCAATCGTTTTTGAGGAACGGCAGGAAAAAAACCCCTGCTCACTCTGTGCCCGGATGAAACGCGGTGCCCTCCATGATCTGGCTATTGAGCGGCGTTGTCGAACCATTGCCCTGGGCCACCATGCTGACGACGCCATTGAGACCTTTTTTCTGAGTCTGTTTTATGAAGGACGAATTAACACCTTTTCACCGGTGACCTATCTGGATCGAAAAGACATCACCCTGATCCGTCCCTTAATTTTTGTTAAGGAACGCGACATCATTGGAGACCCGGAAATGAAAGCACTACCAGTGATCCAAAGCACCTGTCCCGCCAATGGTCACACTAAACGGGAAGACATCAAAAAGATGATCAAAAATCTCCGCAAAACCATGCCGGATCTGGATGATCGGGTTTTGGGAGCCATCCAAAACAAAGAACAATTAAATCTATGGTTTTAAACTAGTTTTAATGGTTTTTTATTATAGTAACGTTAAGAAAGCAGGTACGAAAATGAATGAAAAAATACTCGTTGTCGACGACGAAGCGTCGATTGTTGATTTAATAAAGCTGGAACTGGAATTTGAAGGTTATCAGGTCGAAACGGCCAGCGATGGGGTCGAAGCCGTTGAAAAAGCATTGGCAATTCACCCCGATCTGATCGTGCTGGATATTATGCTGCCTAAGAAAAATGGTTATGATGTCTGTCGCGAGCTTTCCCCCCAACTGGGTGTTCCGATTATCCTGTTAACTGCCAAAACCGATATTATTGACAAGGTTTTGGGACTGGAACTGGGAGCCGATGATTATCTGACTAAACCCTTTGACAACCGCGAGCTATTAGCCCGGATCAAGGCTCATCTGCGCCGCTCTAACATTACCATTGAGCCCCAGAAGCATGATTCGCTGCTGAAAAATGGTGACTTGAGCATCTATGCCGATGAGCGGATGGTGATGCTCGACGGCAACGAAATCCATCTTACGCCCAAAGAATTTGAATTGCTTTTTCTGCTGGCCTCCAACCTGGAACAGGTTTTTCCCCGCGATACCCTGTTGGAAAAAATCTGGGGCTATGATTATTACGGCGATACCCGCACCGTTGATATGCATGTTCAGCGAATTCGTCGAAAAATTGATACCCAGGGCAATAAATACATCCAAACTGTTTTTGGAATTGGATATAAAATGAGGAAACTTTAATGCAACTAAGCTACCGGGTTCGAATAATCTTATACAACATCCTGCTCTTTGCTTTTGCCTTTTTAATTGTTGTATTTTGTGTTTTTCAGGGAACCTCCTACTATTATATCAATCAGACCAAAGATAACTTGTTGAAAACAGCCCAAGACTCGACCCTATTTATTAGTCAGGAATTAAAGAATGTTCAGAGTCCGGACTCCCTTAAAAACAAATTTCTTGCCAATGGTCTGTATCTTTCAAAAAGCATCGCCGAAAATAAAAATCATCGGGTGGTGCTTTTTGATGCCGAGGGGAATCGCATTGCTGACTCCGTTGAAGAAACGACAACTAACAATACTCTAAAAACCGAGGTTGATCTTGCCCTGGCTGAAAACGCACCGGTGTTTACCTTAAAATCGATTAATGATGTCGGTATGGCCTATCTTGCAGCTCCAGTTATCATCGACAATACCGTGGTCGGTTACATTGGTTTTATTTATTCGATGCACCAAATGGATACATTTTTACGTGTTGCCGGGATCCTTTTTGGCATTGGCGGGGCCATTGGCCTGATGGTTTTAGTTTTCGTGACCCTGACCTTTTCTAAACATTTTTTTCAGCCTATCAAAGATCTGACCAAAATCTCTAATGAAATCAATAACGGCAACTATAATCTGACCATTTATTATAAGCATACCGATGAGATCGGGGATCTGACTCATGCGTTTAACGGTATGGTTACGAATATCAATAACGTCATTCTGCAGCTGGAATCAGAACGAAAACGGCTTGCTGGGGTTCTGGCTTCCATCGATGACGGACTGTTGGCGATTGATAAAAACGGTAATATCATCACTTCAAACAGTTATATCAAAACTTATTTTAATGTCAGCAATCCCAAAACTATTTATGATTTTCAATATCAATCTTTTTTACGGGATATTTTTGACAGCCTCAAGAACGGCAAAGATCATATCTCTGAAGAAATTGACTGTAACAACCGGAACCTACTGTTGATTGGCAGTCCCATTCGGGAAAAGGGTTTTGAAGAAAACTATATGATCATCATCCGTAACATGACCGCCGCCCGACATATTCAGGAAGAACAGCGAAAATTCATCAGTAGTGTTTCCCACGAATTGCGTACCCCCCTGACCACTATTATCGGTTATACCGATATGCTTACCCGCCGACAGGTAGCCGATCCAGAAATTATCACGCGCTCCCTGAACACCATTAATCGCGAGGGGCATCGGCTGCTACGGCTGGTTGACAATCTTTTAAATGTCAACAAGTTTGACAAGGCTGAGTTTGATTTCAAAAAAACGAACCTGAATATTGTCCTGCTGCTATCCGAAGTCGTTGAACAAATGCAGATAAAAGCCAGCCAGTCCGATATTGTGATCAACTATGTGTCTGATGAACTCCCCGAGATTCTGGGCGATTATGACCGGCTTCAGCAGGTATTTATCAACATTATTCATAATGCCATCAAATATTCAAACCGTGGCGATATTATTGATGTCATTTCAGCTATTGAGGATAATCATATTGTGGTCTCCATCCGCGATTACGGTCCTGGTATTTCGGAAATTGAACAAAAACGGATTTTCAACGCCTTTTATCGGGTTGAAGAGGATCGCTCTCGAGGCTACGATGAAGGGGGGTCAGGGCTGGGCCTTTATATTGTCAAACAAATTGTCGAAAAACACGATGGAAAAATTGATATTGTCAGCCAAGTTGGCGAAGGAACCAATATTATTGTGACCCTTCCTATTTTATCCGTCTTAATCTATGGAGGTGAAGCCGATGAAAAAAACAAAAAATAAAGCCTTTCTTTTTTGTTTTATTCTATTAACCTTATTTACTGCCAGTGGTTGCCAAAACCTCTTTATTCCCATCAACGTACCCGTTGTTTTGCGAAATAATCCGGCTTTAAACAATCCCTTGCCACAGCAAATCAGCATTCAATCTTATACCATGGTTTCTCCCGGGATCGTGCAGGATATTACTAATAATGGCAATAATATAATCCTTTTCACTTTTGGCAACACCTATAACATTGACACCTACAACACTGAAACGATGCTGTTGTCTTCATTTATTAATTCTGACAAAAGAATATTGAGTGCCCTTTATGATAGCTTTGATACGGGCATCTATTATGCGGAAAAATTAGTTGATCCGATAACCGGCAGTGTCGGCAGCCAAATTATCTGGTCAGACGTCAATAAAAACACTACCCGAGTTATTTCTCTACCAGAAGAAAATGTCATTCAACACTTTGGCATCGGTGATTCCGGCCAGGTTGTCTATGCCAATAATAATAATCAAATTGTCATGGCTGACAGTGAAGGCAATCGACACGTTTATGATATCCTTAACAACTATAACATCCTAGCCGTTGACTACATCAACAATAATGAAAAGAATCTTGTCTTTATTGCCACCGACCCTCAAAGTGAAGAACGCACCAATCTATACTACGCAAAGATCAAAGACGACTCTGCTGAATTGTCCGCTACTCTAATCGCTGAAAATGTGAGCAATTTTGATATTAATGACATCACGAATCAGCTTGTTTTTATCAAAAACAGTGGCGATTCTCAAACAATCCGCACGTGGAGCAGCGGTACCATAAACTCCATCGGCATTGCCACCGGTAATTATGAATCGGCCCAGTTTACACCAAACGGCGAACGAATTATCTTTACCCAGACAACGCCCAATTCCGATTCTCGGATGAAGTCGCTCTGGATTATGGATGTTAATGGAAAAAACCCACTCCAACTTACTGCACCACTTAACATCAATTCCGAGATCATTTGCCACCCTTATAAGTCGATGCTTTTTTTCTCAGTCGAAAAAAGTTCTGACAACATCAGTTCAGCTGATGACCACACCCTTTCCCAAACCCATCTGCTCACCTATCGAATAGACTGACTCAGTAATATTAAAAACGATCGCTATCTTAAATAGATAGTGATCGTTTTTTATCATTACTTACTGAATTATTAGATCATCTGAACTCGTCCCTGATAGACAACCCCACGTTTGGGATCCACTGAAATAAGTTTGCCATGTTCAAGCGTTTCAAGTGCTTTGACAACATTGACAATAACCGGAATTTCATAATGAAGTCCGGCAATGGCACCTTCCGAACTGAGTCCGCCTTCTTCCGTAATAATTGCCGCTGCCAGTGGTAATATCTGATTGACCTCTGGTGTCAGGGTTTTAACCACTAAAATATCACCTTCCTTAAAATCATCCAGATTAGCAGATGTGATTAATTTCGCATGACCAGTAACCGGTTTTTTGCCAATTCCAACCCCATAAATAATCGCATTTCCGACCGTATGAACCTTGATCATATTGGTATTTCCCTGAACCCCCAGTGGTACACCTGCTGCGACTACAGCAATGTCGCCAAATTTGACGTAACCCTGTTCCACTGCTTTTTTCACGGCATCAACAATCATACTATCGGTATCGCCAAATTCCGGGGTATAAATACAGTTGACTCCCCAAACCAGAGCCAGCCGGCGAACCGTTGTCACCTTGTCAGTTACCGCCAGAACCCCACAATCGGGACGATATTTGGAGATCATCCGGGCGGTATGACCGGATGATGTGGCGGCGATAATCGTCTGCGCATTAAGTTGTTCAGCAATCTGACAAGCCCCTTCGCTGACTGCATCGGTAATGGTCAACTCGCCATGATCCGGTTTTTTGCGACGGGTATATTCTTCTGAATCTTCACTGTTAACGACAATATTAAACATCGTCTTAACCGCTTCAACAGGATAGCAACCGGCCGCCGTTTCACCGGATAGCATCACTGCATCGGTTCCATCAAACACGGCGTTTGCCACATCACCGACCTCGGCCCGGGTCGGTCTGGGGTTACGCATCATCGAATCCAGCATCTGCGTAGCGGTAATAACCGGTTTACCGACCAGATTACATTTTCTGATAATGCTCTTTTGTACCAAGGGTACGTCTTCGGCCGGAATTTCCACCCCCAAATCCCCTCTGGCAACCATGATACCATCTGACACATTAAGGATCCGCTCGATGTTCTCGACGCCTTCCTGATTTTCAATTTTAGAAATAATATCGATCCGATCTCCGCCATTACGTTCCAGAACCCTTCTAATTTCCAACACATCATGGGGTTTTCTGACAAATGATGCCGCCACATAATCAATCTTTTGCTGGATCCCAAAAATAATATCACTGCGGTCCTGGTCTGTTAAAGCTGGTAATTCAATACTCATACAGGGTATGTTAATACTTTTTTTGCTACCCAGGGTTCCACCATTTAAAATCCTGCAAACCACCTCATCATCAAAAACATCTTCCACTTCCAACTGAATTAAACCATCATCGATTAAAACCCGACAGCCTGGTGATACTTCACTGGGAAGATTTCCATGCGAAACACTGAATCGCTTCTCATCTCCAGAAATAATTTCTGTGGTCAGGATTGTCTTTTCGCCAGTAACCAGATCTACTTTTCCGCCAATCAGATCGCCGGTTCTTATTTCCGGTCCCTTGGTATCTAACATAATGGCAACCGGGATACCCAGTTCTTTTCGTACTTCTTTAATCCGCTGAATCCTCACGGCATGCTCTTCGTGACTGCCGTGAGAAAAATTGAGTCGCGCTACATTCATCCCATTGAGAATAAGTTCTCTTATTATTTCTTTTGTATCGGCTGCTGGTCCCAGTGTACAAACAATCTTAGTTTTTTTCATTTTCTACCTCTTTTCATATTGAATCTCTATTAAATAAAATAATCACTGCGGATTTAAGTTACTAAACCCGGGTTTATTTGCTATTGTTGATTGTTTACGTCTCCGGCTAACCAGATTATTATTTTTTAGCTTTCTGATTCAATCTACTTGACCCATAGTTTAGGGATTTTCGTGATTCATTTTAAATTGATAGTACCGATGCCATATCATAAATATCCTGGCGGAATATCTTTGGCATTTGCAGCGCTTCTTCAATCGGAATCCCCAGATATGAGCCGCAACGCTGAGCCATAACTGTTCCCGTTTCTTTCTTGACAATATTTAACACTGCATTGTAGCCCATAAAACTGGCCAGATTTCGATCCATATTGGAGGGTGATCCCCCTCTTTGAATATAGCCCAGGTTAGTGCCCTTGGTTGTTACCTGAGTTTTTTCTTCAATTTTGGCACAATAATCGAGGTAATTGCCACAACCTTCTGCCAGCATCACGATGCTGTGCAGTTTCCCCCGGTCTTTTCCTTGCAGCAGTCGTAAACAGATGGCATCTAAATCTGTTTCAACCTCCGGCAGGATCAACGCCTCCGCCCCCCCCGATAATCCCGAATAAAGAGCGATATCGCCACATTTTCGGCCCATCACCTGAACCACATTAATGCGATTATGAGAGTAGGTGGTATCTCTGATTTTGCTGATGGCATCCAGAGCTGTCGTTACCGCTGTATCAAAACCGATGGTATAGTCAGTAAATCCCAAATCATTATCGATGGTTCCGGGAACGCCAACCACACTGACGCCCAGTTTCTGCAGTGCCAGAGCACCGTTCATGCTGCCGTCACCGCCAATAACAATCAGATGGTCAATACCATATTCGGATAAAACATTAGCACTTTGTTTAACGCCTGCATCTGTTGCAAAAAACTCGCTTCTGGATGTTCTAAGAATAGTACCGCCCCGCTGCAGAATATCTGCTACAGAATAAACATTAAGCGGGGTAATATCGCCTTCCAATAAACCTGCATAGCCCCGATTAATACCATACACTTCAATCTTATTAAAGATTGCCGTCCGAACAATTGCTCTGATCGATGCATTCATTCCTGGGGCATCGCCCCCACTGGTTAAAACTCCAATTCTCATTTTCATTTTGCCTCCACATTTTTCATTCCTAAAATTTGGCCTAATTCAGTGATCAGCGCTTCTTCAAGGGTAACCCATAAGTCTTTATTGGCCCCAAAATGTTTATCTTCGTTTTTCAGGTACAGCACCACCGGCACTGATCCCGGATACTTAATTAGAATCGATTTTACCGATTTTATCAAGGTTTTTTCTGTTAAATCACCAATACTCAAAACCAGCTTCTGGCGATTCTGCGCCCCGCTATTGGTTTCATATCCTGGCACACTTTCTTTTACTGCCAGGGTTTCTTTGCTTTTAGGGGGCTCTCCGATCGGATAGATCTGAGCAGCGATTACTGAGGTTCGCGCCTCTTCATTGTAGTTAATCCGCCCTTTGATCACCACCGGCTGATCCGGTTTTAAATAGCGGCGATACTCATCATAGGTTTTTGGAAAAACGACCACCTCGATTCGCCCATATAGATCTTCCAGGGTCAGAAACGCCATCATTTGGCCTTTTTTTGTCATCATTGTTTTCATTTCCACAATTAAGCCGCCAATGCTGACCTGCTGGCCATCCCGGATACCAACATCTTTTAAATCCTGATAGCTGTCAACACTATTAGAAAACAAGGTGACAGTTTTCTTAAGGATATCTTCATATTTTTCGAGCGGATGACCGGTAACATAGAGACCCAAAACCTCTTTTTCCAAAGCCAACCGTTCCTCTTTCGTAAACGGCTGTTTTTGCGGGAAATGATCTTCCTTGAGACTTGTCAGTTCTTTCGATCCGCCCAGTCCCGCCATATCCAACAGCGATAGTTGTCCCGAAATTCGATCCTTCTTTTCCCGCTGCACCTGGTCGACAATCAGTTCGGCTATGGCCAGCATTTGTGCCCGACTGCTGCCGATGGCATCAAATGCACCACCCTTGATCAGACTTTCAATGCTCCGCCTGTTTAAGGATTTTAGATCAACCCGCTCACAGAAATCCCGAAGATTCTGAAAATCACCCTTGGCTTTGCGGGCTTCAATAATCGCAGCAATGGCATTTTTACCCAGCCCCTTAACCGCTCCCAGTCCAAAACAGATGGAATTGCTGGAAACACTAAACTTCTCATAGCTGGCATTAATACTGGGTGGTAATACATGAATACCCATTTTTCGGCAATCTTCAATATATTTTGCCACTTTTTTCTCGTCGTCCATAATACTGGACATTAACGCCGCCATAAACTCGGTGGGATAATAGCATTTTAACCAGGCGGTTTGATAGGCAATAACAGCATAAGCCGCCGCGTGGGATTTATTAAAGGCATATTTGGCGAAGTCTTTCATTTCTTCAAAGATTTTTTTAGCGCCCGCTTCAGAAACCCCACGGCGAATGGCACCGTCAACGACAACTTTTCCGGATTCATCGACTTCGCCATGAATAAAGACCTGACCCTCAGCCTCCATCACACTGCTCTTTTTCTTAGACATCGCCCGCCTGACCAGGTCACTTCGTCCCATCGAAAAACCAGCCACATCGCGAAATATCTGCATGACCTGTTCCTGATAAACCATACATCCATAGGTAACGTTAAGGATACTTTCAAGAATGGGATGATCATAGGCCACCAGAACCGGATTTTTTTTGTTTTCGATATAGCGGGGGATCTGATCCATTGGCCCGGGTCGATAAAGTGAGATCCCGGCGATAATATCTTCAAAGCTACCGGGTTGAAGTTCTTTGATAAACTGCTGCATGCCCCGGCTTTCCAATTGAAAAACACCGAGGGTATCGCCTTTTGAGAGCATTTCATAGACTTTGGCATCATCCATCTCGAGACTATCCAGATCCAGCCGCTGGCCAATACTATGCTCAATATGCTCCAGCGCATCGCGGATCACCGTTAAGGTTCGCAGACCCAGAAAATCCATTTTGAGCAGCCCCAGATCTTCCAGCAAACCCATCGGAAACTGGGTTGTGATCACTTCACCGTTTCGATATAGGGGAATATATTCCACCAGCGGTAAATCTGAGATAACCACCCCAGCGGCATGGGTGGAGGCATGCCGGGATAGCCCTTCAATCGACTGAGCCGTTTTAATCAGTTTGGCTATATCGGCATCCGAGTCTGCCATTTTTTTAAGTTCCGGATTCTCTTTTAAGGCCTCTTCAATGGTAATATTGACGCCCGGATGAATGGGGATTTCTTTGGCTACCCGATCGACCAGATTGTAGGGCATATCCAGGGCTCGGCCAACATCCCGGAGCGCACCCCGGGCCGCCATGGTTCCAAAGGTGATAATCTGAGCGACCCGGTCTTCCCCATACTTGTTCACCACGTAATCGATGACTTCCTGCCGCCGTTCGTAACAGAAATCGACATCAATATCCGGCATCGTTACCCGCTCCGGGTTGAGAAAACGCTCAAACAGTAACTGATACTTAATCGGATCGATGGTGGTAATATCCAAGCAGAAAGCAACCAGACTACCAGCGGCACTTCCCCGTCCCGGTCCAACCATGATCTGGCGATCTTTAGCATACTTGATGAAATCCCAAACAATCAGAAAATAATCGTCAAAGCCCATCTTGTGAATGGTTCCCAATTCATAGGCCAGACGATCCTGCAAATCTTTGGTCAGGGTTCGGTATTTTTTTTCCATTCCGGCCATGCAAAGGCTTTTTAGATAATCTTCAGCCTTTTCACCGGGTGGCAGTTCAAACTGTGGCAGATGGGTTTTTTCAAGGTCAAAACTGACCTGGCAGCGTCTGGCAATGCGGTTCGAATTTTCAATCGCTTCGGGCAGATCGGAAAAAAGTTTACTCATTTCCGCCTGACTTTTTAAGTAAAACTCATCGTTGGGAAAACGCATTCGCTTTTGTTCCGAAACAATCGCTGCTGTCTGAATACACAAAAGAATATCATGGTTTTCACTGTCTTCTTTACGGACATAGTGGACGTCATTGGTTGCCACCAGCGGGATATTCAATTTTTTTGATAACTGGATCATTCGCTCATTGATCAAGGCTTCTTCGCGGAGACGATGATCCTGAATTTCCAGGAAGAAATGATCCTTACCAAAAATATCCTGATAAATACGGCAGCGTTCTTCTGCTCCTGATAAATCATTATTTAGAATCATTTGCGGAATTTCTCCAGCAATACAGGCTGACAGGCAAATAATTCCCTCACTGTATGTTCTTAAGCAGTCATGATCGACCCTTGGTTTATAGTAAAAGCCATCAATAAAGCCTTTTGAGACAATCTTCATGAGGTTTTTATATCCCCGGTTGCTCTCGGCCAGCAGAATCAGATGAGCCCGTTCCTTGTCATAGACCGGATCCTTTTTTTCAAGACCTCTTGGGGCAACATATACTTCACACCCAATCACCGGATGAATTTTTTCTTTCAGGCAGGCCTTATAAAAATCAATCGCCCCAAAAAGCACCCCATGGTCAGTCAGCGCAATACTTTCCATGCCGCTTTGAGCCACCGCCTTAACCAGCTCATTGATTCGGCCAAAACCGTCTAACAGACTATATTCACTATGTACATGCAGATGCGTAAATTGTTTTTCCATCTTTTCTTCCACTTTATTATTAAAATTTAATTCCATATTTTTTATTATTTCCAATTTTTTTAATTTTCATCATAACCATCGATCCTTAAAAACAAACCGATGTTTTGTCCCGGACAGATGTTATTGATCCCAATAAGCACTCCCCCGATAACACTTCTTCATTATATACTATTTTTTACTAATTATAAATTTGATTTGAGATGTTTCAGTTAAACTACTGATTTATCGGTTAATTTTTATTGGTAATCCTTTACAATATTTCTGAGTTATGTTAATATGCATCCGTAAATAGTTCTTCTATTATTTACACAAAGATTTAATAACTTCATCTATCGGCAGGAGTCATGACGGGTCGTACTTTCATTTTTACATTAAGAAACGCTGTAAATCTGTTAGTATGTGTTTTTTTGATTCCTTTTCTGATCGTTTGATGATCTTTATACATCATCAAAGTAACTAAACGGGAGGTTATGCTTATGCAAAAGTATATCTTATCACTGGATGCCGGAACGACAAGTTCAAGAGCGATTTTATTTAACCATGACGGCGAAATTGTCAGTGCTGCACAAAAAGAATTTACTCAGATCTATCCCAAAGCCGGTTGGATTGAACATGACGCCATGGAAATTTGGGCTACCCAAAGTGGGGTTGTCACTGAAGCAATGTCTAAAATTGGCGCTACTGCTGAAGAGATTGCTGCCATCGGGATCACCAACCAACGTGAAACAACGGTTGTTTGGGATCGCAAAACTGGTGAACCTATTTATAATGCCATTGTTTGGCAATGCCGTCGTACCGCATCTTTCTGTGATGCATTAAAAGCCCGGGGACTAGAAAGCTATGTTCGCGAAAACACCGGTCTGGTAATCGATGCATACTTCTCTGGAACAAAAATCAACTGGCTTTTAAATAACGTTCCCGGTGCTCGTGAAAGAGCTGAAAAAGGCGAACTGGCTTTCGGAACCATTGATACCTGGTTAATCTGGAAATTAACCGATGGTAAGGTCCATGTTACTGATTATTCGAATGCTTCCCGGACGATGGCCTTTAATATTAAAACCCTCAAATGGGATCAAAAAATGTTAACTGAACTGGATATCCCTGCTTCGATGTTACCAGAAGTTAGACCATCCTCAGCGGTTTATGGAACGACATCACTTTATGGAACCGCCATTCCAATTGCCGGTGCAGCCGGGGATCAACAGGCGGCACTGTTCGGGCAAGCTTGTTTTGAACCAGGTATGGCTAAAAATACTTACGGAACCGGTTGCTTTATGCTGATGAACACGGGTGACAAACCGGTTAAATCGAACTGCGGTTTGATTACGACCATTGCCTGGGGTCTGGATGGCAAAGTCGATTATGCCTTAGAAGGTTCAATCTTCGTTGCTGGTGCTGCAATCCAATGGTTAAGAGACGAGGTTCGACTGCTCGACTCTTCACCCGACAGCGAATTTTATTGTAATAAAGTTGCCAATACCAATGGCGTTTACATGGTTCCTGCTTTCGTTGGACTGGGCGCACCACATTGGGATATGTACGCTCGTGGCGCAATCCTGGGGTTAACCCGTGGTGCCAACAAAGCCCATTTAATCCGTGCTACGGTTGAATCTTTAGCTTACCAGACAAAAGATGTTCTGGCGGCGATGGAAAAAGACGCCAACATTAAATTGGCGGCATTAAAAGTCGATGGTGGCGCTTGCGCTAACGATTTCTTAATGCAATTCCAGGCTGATATTTTAGGCGTTCCCGTTGACCGTCCGGCAATCGTTGAAACCACCGCTATGGGTGCTGCTTATCTCGCCGGTCTGGCAGTAAAATTCTGGGATGGCAAAGCGGATGTAACGGCCGCCTGGAAACTCGGTCGTTCATTTAATCCCGCCATGGACGTTGATGTTCGTGCTAAATTATATGCTGGTTGGTTAAAAGCGGTCGCCTGCTCTAAAGGCTGGGAAGACCCAGAATAATCAATTTTACAGAAAAATTCATTTTGCTATTCCATTTAGCTATTCTATGGTTGGGTTGTATAAAACATCCCAACCATTCAGATTTTTCTCTTTCCAATTTTTGTGATTGTGTTATAATGAATTGAAAAATACGATCCAACCGGGAAGATTTTTATGTCGACAAGAAACGGAGAGCCATACTATTTTCTTAAATGAATCATTTATTTAAGAAAACTGGATGGCTTTTATTTTTCAAAGCTTTTAAGGAGAAATAATTTATGTATGATATCGCTATTATTGGAGCTGGAATTGCCGGTTCCTACATTGCTCGGGAATTGACCCGATACAAACTCGACATTGTTTTATTGGACGGTGAAAATGATGTCGGAAATCAGATTACGATGGCCAATTCTGCCATTGTCCACGCTGGCTTTGATGCTTCTGCCACTAAATTGAAAGGAAAATTCAACGCTCCCGGAAACATCATGTACGAAAAAGTATGTGACGATCTGGACGTCCCTTTTAAGCGCTGCGGTTCGCTGGTTGTTGCCCATGATGAATATGAAATGGCAACTATCCATGACCTTTATCAGAACGGTTTAAAAAATGGCGTACCGGGACTTCAGATCTTATTCAAGAACGCGGTTCACGCCATGGAGCCCAATCTGAATAAAGCTATTTGTGGCGCTCTCTATGCCCCCACAGCTGGCATTGTCTCACCCTTTGAACTCTGTATTCACGCCGCTGAAAACGCTGTTGACAATGGTGTGACCCTGAAAACGAATCACCTCGTCAGTGACATCAAAAACCATCATGGCCACTTTGAGATTATCACCAATGGCGAAAATGTAAAAGCTAAATACGTGATCAATGCGGCCGGACTATACGCTGACGATATCTACGCCATGGTTGGCAAACCTTATTTCAAACTCCGCGCCCGCAAAGGTCATTACTTTATTTTCGATAAAGAAGCCGGAGCTCTGGTAAATAGTGTTATTTTCCCCTGTCCTTCCAAAAAAGGAAAAGGGATCCTGGTTGCCCCCACGGTTCACGGAAACCTGTTGATCGGACCTGATGCCGAACCGGTTTCTGATAAAAGTGATCTTGCCACCACTGGCGAACGCCTTGACTATATCAAAGAAAACGCCCTGAAGAATTGTCCTGATCTACCTTTTAATAAGATCATCCGCTCCTATGCCGGACTTCGTAATACCCCGGTCAGAGATACCTTTACGACAACCGACGGTGACTTCATCATCGAAGAATCACCAGTCAGAGGTTTTATCAACGTAGCTGGTTATGAATCTCCGGGTCTGTCCTCGATTCCGGTTGTCGCTCGTTATGTTGTCGAAAGCATTGTCAAGCCGATGATTCCAAATATTGAAGAAAATCATAACTATAACCCGAAAGTCCGTAAACATCTTCGTTTTGATGAAATGACTGACGCCGAAAAAGTCGAAATTATCAAAGCAGATCCGAAATACGGTAAGGTCATCTGTCGCTGTGAAACCATTACTGAAGGCGAAATCATTGACGTTATTCACCGCAATGCCGGAGCCAGAAGTGTCAAAGCGGTGAAAAAACGCACCCGTGCTGGTATGGGTCGCTGCCAGGGTGGTTTCTGCTCCCCACGGGTTGTCGAAATTCTTGCCCGGGAACTCAATGTTCGCTTGGATGACATTATGTATGATCAACAAGATTCTGCCTATATCCTTTCCGGTCACACCAAATCTGTCAAGGAGGAAGCATAATCATGATTTATGATGTTGTAATTTTAGGTGGCGGCCCTGCTGGCTTAGCTGCTGCTGTTGAAGCTAAAAATGCTGGCGCTGAAAATGTCCTGATCCTTGAAAGAGACCGGGAATTAGGTGGCATTCTCAACCAGTGCATCCATAACGGTTTTGGTCTACATACCTTTAATGAAGAATTAACTGGACCGGAATATGCTGAACGATATATTGATCAGGTGATCGCACTTAATATTCCTTACCTGCTGAATACCATGGTTCTGGATCTCCATGACAACGGCGCGCTTAAATCCATCCACATGATCAATGAAGAAAACGGGTACCTGATTATTGAAGCCAGAGCCGTCATTTTAACCATGGGATGTCGGGAACGAACCTCTGGAGCGATCGGGATTCCCGGTTATCGTCCATCCGGTGTTTTTACCGCCGGTACGGCTCAGCGTTTTATTAACATGGAAGGCTATCTGCCCGGTAAAGAAGTGGTTATCCTCGGCTCTGGTGATATCGGCCTGATCATGGCCCGTCGAATGACTCTGGAAGGCGCCCATGTTCAGGCCGTTTGTGAACTGATGCCCTACTCCAACGGTCTGGTGCGAAATATTGTTCAGTGTCTCGATGATTATAATATTCCGCTAAAATTAAGCCACACGATTACCTTTATCCATGGTAAAGATCGATTAGAAGGGGTCACCATCGCCAAGGTTGATGAAAAACTTAAAGTGATTCCCAAAACGGAAGAATTTATTCCCTGTGATACCCTCCTGCTTTCGGTTGGCTTAATCCCGGAAAATGAAATCACCCGCAATGCCGGTATTGTCATCGATAACCGGACCAATGGTGCCATTGTCGGTGAACTGCGTCAGACCTCGATGCCTGGCGTTTTTGCCTGCGGTAATGTCGTTCATGTTCATGACCTGGTCGATTTTGTCAGTGAAGAAGCGGTTCTCGCCGGTAAGGGGGCGGTAAACTATATCAACGGCGATCTGGCTAGCGAAATTACCTTTACCACCAGCAACGGCGATGGGATTGGCTATGTCGTTCCCCAACAGGTTGCCATAAAAAACGTGGCAGACAAGGTCACCTTCTATATGCGGGTACGTCAGGTCTTTCAAGATCAGGTCGTTAATGCCTATATCGGTGACCAGTTAATTGCCACCAAAAAAGAACCGAAATTACTGCCCGCTGAAATGATAAATTTTAATATTACTAAAGATGTTTTAGCGCAATATCCCGCTGGAGAAATTCGCTTTGTTGTCGAGGAGGCAAGATGATGAAAAAAGAGTTAACCTGTATTGTTTGCCCCATCGGGTGCCAACTGACGATTGCCGAAAAAGCTGCTGGTGCCTACGATGTCACCGGCCACACCTGTAAACGCGGTCCCCAATACGCCATCAATGAAATGACCAACCCAACCCGAGTGATTCCTACCACCGTGGTAATTAAAAACGCCATGCTTCCCCGTCTGCCCGTTAAGACTGCCGAACCGATCCCCAAAGGCCAGATTTTTGATGCCATGGCCATTATTAACCAGGTTGTTGTCGAAGCTCCGATCAAAACCGGTGACGTCGTTGTCAAAGATCTTTTAGGTCTTGGAATCGATGTCGTCGCTACCCGAACGATGGATAAAAACTAATGCTCTTAATCTGAATTATTAGAAAAAGCTGAAAATAATCTCAATTATTTTCAGCTTTTTTTATTTTTCGATTTTTCAAATTGAACTCGTAACAGCAAAATATTAATTTGTTACAAAACAGGCATTGAATTATAACCATCTTTTATGATATCTTTAACTATACAAATTCTACAATTAAAGGTGTCATCGAATGTTTGAAAAAATAAAACCACGTTTTAATAAAAACCTGGCCCTTGTTATTCTTGTTCCCTGCGTTATTATTCTAATAATCCTGATTATTCATTACCAAACCGTCGCCAGAGAAAAAGCTAAACTGGTCGAAGGTGTTGAGGTTCTAACGGCATTGGAAAGCCGTGATCTTTATACCATGGAAGAAAAAATTGATTTTATGAAGCGTAAAACCGTTGACTCCGGCAACTATTCCGATTTATTTGGAAATGCCGTTGTTTTTGGCGATTCCATCGCCGAAGGACTTGGCTTATACGGTTTTTTAAGCCCTACCTCACTGGTAGCCGTGAGGGGCAAATCGACCGAAAACAGTATCGAAGATGTGCCCAGTCTGGTTAATCTGGCACCCCGAAATGTTTTTTTTGAGTTGGGTCTCAATGATATCAGTCATCCCTACAGTACGCTGGAGTCTTATCTTAGTCATTATGAAAAGCTCATCGATTCGACCCGTCTGCAATTGCCCAACACACAAGTTTATATTTGCAGCATCTTCCCGGTTACTGATGAAGCCCTCAAGAAAAACCCTGAATTCAGTCAGATTGAGACCTACAATGCTGCCCTGGCCGAAATGGCTAAACGAAAAAATGTTCATTATATTGATACCTATACCTTTTTAAAAAACAATCCTCAGTATCATGAACAGGACGGCATCCATGTGATCCGGGAATTTTATCCGCTCTGGATGGATACCCTGGTCAATAACAGTAGCTTAAAAAATCTATTATAGAATTGGATCATTATGAAAAAAATTGTTATCCTGCTGTTTATCTTAATACTCACCGTTTCCTGTTTCGGCTGTGCTTCTGCCGAACAAGCCCCCTTAGCCCAGGTGGAGACCGATCTGCTGGCCACTTCCCAAAACCTCAGCGGAATGGAAAAAGGCGATGGTAAAGCGTTGAAACGTTATTATGGACTCAATCTCAACGACTATCAGGAAGCGCTGATTTACGTGCCGGCAAATTATATGGATGTTTCCGAAATTCTGGTCATTAAAGTCAAGGATCCCGCTCAATTGGATCTGGTTGAAGCAGCCGTCGATACCCGCAACGCCATGCAGCAAGAAAGCTTTGGCGGTTACGGACCGGAGCAGGTTGCTCTACTTGATAATTATGAGTTCAAAATTGTCGGAAACACGCTTTTTTATTGCGTATCGCCTGAAGCCTCAACATTAAAAGATACCTTTATCAAAAGCATCAAAAATAATCAGTAAGGAGAGGCCATGGTTTTTAGCAGTATCATATTTATCTTTGTTTTTCTACCCATCGCATTGGGTCTCTATCGTATTATTCCAAAACCGGGAAAAAATCTGATTCTGCTTTTGGTCAGTCTATTTTTTTATGCCTGGGGCGAACCGGTCTATGTTTTCTTAATGCTTTTCACCATTGCCTTTGACTTTAGTATGGGGCTACTGATGGAAAAAAAGCCTCATTTAATTAGAAAACGTATTTTCATTTTTACCCTGATTGTAAATCTGGGCTTTTTGGGCTTTTTTAAATACTGGGGCTTTCTGCTGGCTACCATTAACCAGATCTTCGGCCTGGGTATTCCCTATACTCCGCTACCCTTACCGATTGGAATCTCCTTTTATACCTTTCAGATCCTTTCTTATGTTATTGATATCTATCTGAGAAAGGTTCCGGTGCAAAAGAATATTATTTCTTTTGGTTTATATGTAACAATGTTTCCCCAATTGATTGCCGGTCCGATTGTGCGCTATAAGGATATTGATGATCAGCTTTCAGAGCGGGTGATGAACCAGGAAAAATTTGGCATCGGGGTCGAACGTTTTATCCAGGGTCTCGGTAAAAAAGTCCTACTGGCCAACAATATTGGCTATGTCTGGGCTCTAATTTCGGCTATGAATGTCGGTGAAATGTCAGTCCTCACCGCCTGGATCGGGATTATCGCCTTTACCTTCCAAATCTATTTCGACTTTAGCGGTTATTCGGATATGGCCATTGGTCTGGGTAAAATGTTCGGTTTTGAATTTCTGGAAAACTTCAACTATCCCTATATTTCCCGAAGTGTGTCCGAATTCTGGCGACGTTGGCACATTTCTCTGGGCACCTGGTTTCGCGAATACCTCTATATCCCGCTGGGCGGAAACCGTGTGCCGATCCCCCGATTATTTTTAAACCTCGGTATTGTCTGGCTTTTAACGGGACTCTGGCATGGTGCCAGTTGGAATTTTGTCATCTGGGGAGGCTATTATGGGCTGCTTCTTTTTGCTGAAAAAGTATTTTTAACGGCGCTGCTGGAAAAACTGCCAAAATTTATTCAACACAGTTATACCCTTATTCTGGTGGTGATCGGCTGGGTTTTCTTTGCCAGTCCGGATATCGGTTTTGCGCTGTCTTACCTCCGCGTGATGTTTTTTACCGCTGGTGCATCATTGGTCGATTCAACCGGACTATACTACCTAACCACCAGTCTCATACTATTGGTTATTTGCGGGATCTGCTGCACCCCGATTATTCATCAGCGCTATAACAAACTGATTCACCAGAAAAAAAAATGGGTCATTCCTTTGGGGCTGGGACTCAACAGTGCGATCATGTTTTTATCGATCGCTTATTTAGTAACCGAAACATACAATCCCTTCTTATATTTTAGATTTTAGGTGAAGCCTTATGCGAAAACAAGATAACCACCATGAACACGATCAATACTCCCATTCTCTATTTTACAAAAAATACATCAATTTATTGGGTCTGCTTTTTATCGGGATCATCGTCTTTTTTCCGCTGGCCTCGTTGATCCTGCCGGACACCAAACTGTCTGAAAACGAAAACCGGATTTTAACCCAACTGCCCCGTTTTTCGGTGGATAGCATTATCGATGGCCGTTATATGAAAAAAATGCAGAAATATACAGCCGATCAGTTAGTCGGCCGCAATTTCTGGATTTATACCAAAACCAGTACCGATCGCCTGATCGGAAAAAATAGCTCCAATGGGGTTTATTTTGGTAAAAATTCCACCCTTATCGAAAACTTTAATCCCTTGCCTGCCGATGCCATCGAACAAACAAAAGCCGCATTAAACACATTTGCTGAAAGACATTCCGATCTGAACCACTATTTCATGCTGGTTCCCAATGCGGTTAGTATTACCGCTGAAAAACTGCCGGCATACGCTCCGGTTTTAAATCAGAACGACTATATCAATGGCTTTACTGCGGGCTTGAATGAAAAATTAACGATTCTTGATCCCCGGCCGATTCTAGAAGAGCATCCAGATGAGTTGCTTTATTATAAAACCGATCATCACTGGACTACCCTGGGCGCCTGGCTTTCTTTTCAAGGCGTTGCCGATGCCATGGCGATTAAACCAGACCCCGATGCTTATACTGTTTATCCTGTTACCGACACGTTTTCTGGTGCCCTGGTTTCCAAAAGCGGTTATCTGAGCCTTGTCACCGATACCATTGATGTTTATCTTCCCAAAAGCGAAGACGATTATTCGGTGGTGAATTATGTCGAAGAACAAAAAAAATCCCCCTCCCTTTATGACAGTGAACAATTACAGCAAAAGGATAAGTACGCCGTTTTTCTGGAGGGTAACCATCCCCTTATTAAAATTAAAAATCCGGTGGCGAATGGGAAAAATCTGCTGGTTATCAAGGATTCTTATGCCAATGCCTTTATTCCCTTTTTAACACCCTTTTACAGTGAGATTACGGTCATTGATCCCCGTTACTACTATGACAGTATTGATGCCCTCATCGCCGATGCTCAGATCACTGACATCCTCTATCTCTTTAATGCCAACACCTTTTTTAGAGATACTACCCTCGAACCAGTTTTGAATGACGACTAACTGATCGCTTATGCAGCAACCCTTGACAAATTGAGATCACATCAGATGCCCATTTAAACTCAGCTCGTGTAAATTTATCGAAATATTTCAAAATAGTATGTCAAGTTTTGACAGAACAGGATATAATATAGATAAATTTACAACAAATCTTAGGAGGATACAAAAATGGGCTTAAGATACTCAAGCAAAGTAATTGACGGAAAACTAAATATTAGAAATGACTATATCCAAACTGAAGGCGGTGACTTCCAGAAACTGACGAAAACCTGGATTATTAAGGCTTATGAAAAGGCTAAAGAATTAAACGATACTGAATCCATGAACAAATTGGAAAATCTTAAAATCGATATCTGGATTCCCGGGGAAAACAATGAGCTGGGAAAAAACGTCGTTTGGTGCCTAAAAGAAGAAAGCTAGATTATCAGCAATCTTACTTCTTAATTTTTTTAGGAACACAATGGTTTAACACTCTTTTAATTGGGTATTTTAATTAAATACAGATCTTTAAGTAGGTTTTTTTATGAGACAAATTATGGGAATCCAAGTTGGTAATCGTGAAAACGAAGCATTGAAGGTACAAGAATTGTTAACCAAAAATGGCTGCATTATTAAAACGCGTCTTGGCTTACATGAATCTTCTGAAGAATTATGCAGCATAACCGGACTGATTATTCTGGAATTTTTGCCCAACAAAGAAGCTGAAATCGCCGTGATGGAAAAAGAATTAGCTGCTCTTGATACAATCGTAGTTAAAAAAATGGTTTTCTAGAATTCAAAATAAAGAAAGTTACTCAATTAAAAATCCAACAATTGAGTAGCTTTCTTTTATAATCAAGGAGCTGAATATGATCGATTTAAAAGAATCTCGATTTATTATTACCGATAAAAAAAGCGCTGCCTTAGTTGCTAAGCGTATTCAGGATATGCTCAATGATGACGAACAGGTCGTTGAATTTTATGTCGCTGATCGCTATCCTGTTCCTTCTGAGATACTGTTTACCTCAAAACGGATTATCATTTGTACCTACGAAGAACCGGATTTTCCCATTTTTACCTTTTTACCCTACTCGAAGTTCATTGCTTTTTCGGTGAAAAACTCAAATGACGATAGTATGGAAAATGAATTGGAATTATACAATTATTATGTTGATAAGATCACTTTTGAATTCCCAGGTAAATTCGACTTAAATCTGATTGTTAAGTTAATCGGCAATGCGATTGGCTAGAAAAAGCCGATAGGATCTTCCTGCTGATACTTATTTTTTCCATAAAAATAGCCTTCTATGATTATTCACATTACCATAGAAGGCAGATTTTTAAACTATTTTTCCTCAATCTTCGTGCTTAATACCGATTTTGAGGCGTCTGTAAACATACAAAGGCTGTTTTCGCTTTCAGAGCTAAAACACGCGCCTTAATAATAAGGCCTGCATACCTGATCAATAAGCTTTACAGGTTTTATTCCTGCACGGCTTCTGTGGTTTTATCCTCTAACACATCTTCTGTGACCGTATCATCTAATCTCGTTTCATTTATGACTAATACTATTTTATCAGCTTCAATTTCTGATTCAATTCCTTCTGGAAATTTAATATCACCGATACATATTTTATCGTTCAAATTAAGATCGGTTACATCGATTTCAAGAAAATCAGGGATATCCTGAGGTAATCCTGTCACAAGTATTTTGTCCATTTGCAGCACAAAATGAAGTTGTTTTAATTCTATTTCTTCCTTACCGACTACTTTAAAATTAAGATTGAACTTAATTGGTTCGGTAATTGATACTTGCTGAAAAACAACATTTAAAAGTTCTCTTTTTATTGGCGAATGTTGCATCTCTTTTATCATTGCAGCATATGATTCCTGTCCCTCAAGATCGAGAGTAAATAAATAGTTTCTCCCATATTTTAATATGTTTTTCACTAATTCATCTTTTTTTATTTTTACTGAAACTGATTCCAGACCTTTTCTATTGATGGCACCAGGGATATAACCTATTTTTCTCAGTTTTTTACCTGCACTACCACTCATATTCTCTCTTTTTTCAATTGCAATCGTTACTTTTTCGTTCATATTATTTTCTCCTCTCTTGATAAACTCTCACATAGCATTATTCATGTTTTTCTACCATGTTCTTTTAATTATAACAGACAAATGAATCAATATCAAGTTTTTTAAGAAAAATGCAACAGAAATCCTATTTTGACCTGCTCATGGGTCTTCATATATTTGAGACAATCGCAAATGATTTTGGCATAAAAAAAGTAAGCCTGTTTAACGTCTGTGCTTAAAGACGCAAATTAAGTTATTTCAATCTCAATTATTTTCGCTTTTTCTCCAATAACTTTGCAGTATTTAAAACTCTTGAAATCATAATCAGATGAGGTGCTTACACTTCCGACTCCCAGTCATTCTCTTTTTCTTTTTCAGAAATAAGCCGTATTTGCTGATTCAGTAGTGGATGCTCCTGATCAAAGAGCAGATTTTCAAAAAACTTGACCAAATACATATCGGTATGACTGATGTTTTTTACTTAACTACTGTAATTGGCTCGTACCAGTGCATTACTAAAATAAAGTGCGTTTTCTTCAAAGGGATCGTTGTTTACCTGAAAACCCATGACGATTAAATATTGAACCATGAATACCGCTACCGTTCGAGTGTTTCCTTCCCGGAAGGGATGCACTTGCCAGATGGAGTGTCCAGAATCATTTCTTTATCGGTCATTTGAGCACCTTTTCGTCTTTATCGTTCGTTTATATTATACATTATACGAACGATAAAGACAAAATGACAATCAGCATTTTTTGTCTTCTTATGCTTTCTTCATCAAAACCTAATTTTTATATGGAAACCTCATCCAACAACATCACTGGCAAGGTGATCTCCAACCGATTATCATGCAATACCACCTGAGAGTAAGTATTTTAATCTATTGACTGATATGTTCATAAATAATACCAGTCCATTCATTTGCCAATGCCTCATTATCGATACGAATTAAAGATTGCTCATTTAGGCACCTCCCCAGAATATCGATGCCTCCATACCAGACAATTCTACTATCAATAATCATGAACCGATATCGGTTATTTTTTATCTGAATCACATCAATTCCCTTTCCGCTTATTTCTTCAATAATCGCTTTGATATAATTCATTTGTTTATCTGGGAAAGCCACAATTTCATTTGTGCACAAGGTTACTCGTATTCCTGATGAATATATTTTTAAAAGCACGTCTTTCACTTTTTCAATTTTATTTTTCTGTAGATATGGGCTTGAAATTAATACATGTTTCTTCGCCCATTCGATATCTTTTAAAACAGGATCCAAATAATTTGATTCATCGAAAATACCACTTTCAAGATCAGACGTACTACTACTGGTTTTTATACTGTATCCTAAGGATCGGTATGCCGTTAACCGTTTATGATACATTCGTTCCAACACTGGTATATGGACATCAACATAGTCATAGATAAGCACTTCCTTTTTACCTTCATAATTCCGATGAAGTCGTCCGGCATATTGAGCAATCGTCCCTTTCCATGCAATTGGCATGGCCATAAATAAAGTGTCTAATCTTGCATCATCAAGCCATCGAACGTAAGCAGGAAGAAATCATTTCGCAGAATACTGCGATTTTGACTTTACTAAAAAGAGAACCAAGTGTAACATTTCTTTCGACAAAAGATTTTGCAGAAAAAGCAGCTATCAGCTATGCCGTTGCAAGACGAATAATAAAAAATGGTGTCTTACCAGAACCCATTTATTTAAAAGTAGCTGGTCAAGACAGAATTCACTGGTCAAAGTTTTGTGAATGGCTCGCAGTGCCTGGTAATGCAAAAAAATTAGAAAACATTTAACCTGACCCACAGGTATAGCCCGCCTTCTGTTTCCAGATTTGGAAAGCGTTATTTGATGACAAAGGGGGCACCAATTTGATGACTCCCGGTGGATGACAAAACCTGACACCCTGATTCAGGGTATCAGGGAAATTATAAAAGGGTGAACGAATCGTTCACCCTTCAGAAAGAACAACCAATAATATTGTGAAAGAAAGTACCACAATACCGCCGCATTTCACGACACAAATAAGGGTGTCGCATTTCGTTACCCCCTGAGACGATCATTAAGAAGAGGTGATTTTAAACCTCTTCTTTTATTATGCAAATTATTGGCCAAAGCGCCCCGCATTTTAACTCCCTCTTGAATCTGGCGTTCTTATTCCTGCTATAAATAAAACCACTTAAATCGGCTTATACAGCTTCATTTTACAAACCGCTTCTTGACGTGCGCATAATATAGGCGTATAATATAGGTGTAGGGAGGATAGCAAATGACAACACGGGAAATAATGAAGATCCTGAAAAAGGACGGTTGGTTTGAAATTGAAACCAATGGTTCACATGTTCAGATGAAGCACCCAACAAAAGAAGGGAAAGTCACCGTTGTTAAACACTCGGGTGATCTTCCCAAGGGAACACTTAACAGCATCCTCAAACAGGCAGGGCTTAAATAGCCCTGTCACCCTATGAAAAGGAGTGGAAACCATGCGTAAATTAACTTATTTGGCTGTATTGGAACCGTCTTCTGATGGTTACGGCGTTTATTTTCCGGATTTACCCGGTTGTATCAGTTTTGGGAAAGACATTGAAGAGGCTCAGCAAATGGCAAGGGAAGCGCTGGAGCTGCATGTATATGGTATGGAAAAAGATGGTGATCCTCTTCCAGCACCATCAAAAGCCCTAGCAAAGGAAGAGGTGGAGGACGGGATCATGACCGCCGTTACTGTTTTGCCTGATCTTGTAAAGAATGATATGGAGAACCGCCGCGTTAAGACTAATGTCACTATTCCGGCATGGCTTAAAGATGCTGCTGAATCCAGGCATGTTAATTATTCGAAGTTACTGGAAGCTGCTTTGATTGATTATCTCAATGTGAAAAGAGAGGTTCTGCGTTGAGCGTCAAAATAGGCAATGAATGATTTACAGAGTTCAGCGACCTTTATAATAATGATCCGGATTTCATATCCTCCAAATTGCCGGGCATAAAGATGACGTCACGAATCGTTACTCCATCGGAAGAAATCATAGAAGCCCGGGCCAATGCCTAGGCTTTTTTTCCTAATGACTATGTTTAATATAGAGGCTTATTATACACAGTATGCCGTTTTCAGGTGTGACAATCGGTCTAAAATGATGATAAGCAAAACTGCCTGTTTATTGTAAAATAAAAATGTAGAAAGTTGCAAAGCAAAAATCCATAGTATTGCAAGTTGGAAAATGCATAATATTGCAAAAATCCATTGCGGGCAAAAATCAAATCAACTATCCTTGTATCTGA